>NZ_JBHFJB010000069.1:16557-18348 GCF_057334555.1 Pseudomonas sp. AGC41 | reverse complement strand
TCGCTCCCACAGGGTTTTATGCCTAAGTTGCGTGATTGCCTAGAACCGGCACACCGCCGCTGCGCCCGTATCGGTCGGCATGACATGCTCAGGCGGCACGACGATCACTTCGCCGCCCTGCCGGGTCACGGCCAGGATCAATTCGTCCAGCACATCAGGGGCCTGTTCATCGCCGGTCTCGTCGACGATCAAGCGGCCCGTGTCCGCGTCGAGCTGGCCGGGAACCTGTCGCTCCGCCTCCACCAGCAACAATGCAATGCGGCTTTCCCAGGCGGCCTTGGCGATCTCGGCGAGATTGTCCAGCGCCCGTCCCTGGCCGACCGCGACGCCATACCGATTGAGGCTGTCGACGACCCGATCCGAATGGCTGTGGGCCATGACCTTGGAGCACTGCACGCGTAACTCCTCCACGCCTAATCGCGAAGGGTCGCCATCGATCCCCTGGCCCAGCAACTGCGAGTTATGGCTGACCGCGCGAAACACCGCTTGGTTTTCCGGCAGGGCCACGAGGATCATCGGCAAGCCCGAAGGTTGCGAATAATGTTCCAGGATGGCCTTGTCCACGGCGCGGAAAAACCGCTCGCGGTCGAGGTTGGTTTCATCCTGCTTACCGCCGCCGGCGGACTCATGCATCATCGGATCGCCGCGCTCACTGCTGCGGCTGAAGCCGTTGGGAAAACCCTGCTGGTCACCTGAAGTCAGCTCATCGCCGAGGGCCTCGTTCTGGTTGCGTGGAACCTCGTCGACCAGCTCGACTTTTTCCAGTTGTTGGGAGGAGCCCTCGTACAACCACACCTCGTTACGGGTCAGGCACAGCACCTGATAACGTTCGGTCGACTGGACCAGCCGCAACAATGGCTTCAGGTACGGGTGGCTGTTGGCGAATGCGCATTGCGGCAGGCGCTGGTTCACCGCGATGACCTTGAAGTAATCACGGGCGCCGAATACTGCGATGCCGTCCCGGTTGGAATTCCAGAAATCCTGGTCGTCCACCAGCGCGTGGAAAGGTTCAAGCAACGGCGTGCAATCGACGCCCGGGTGCTGTTGTTCGAGTTGCGTCTGCAGCTCGCGCACCAGGTTCTTGTAGCGGATCGGGTCCTGGCTGCGTTCGGGGAATGTACGGTGGGTGGGCATATACAACGAAAGGCTCGGCTGTTCGTCGAACGCCAGAAGCTCGGCCAATACCTGCCGGCTGAAGGGTTGATGAGCGGTCATGATCGTCTCCTTTTATTCTTTGCCACGAGCCTCTTGGTTTGCGAGGAAATCCTCCTCCAGCATGGCGTCCACCAATTCCGGTGGCGCTTCATCCACCGGAGCGGTCACGCGTCCCATGGATTCGACGGCCGGGTTGAGCTTGCCGACCTGATGATCGAGCGCATGCAGCATTTTCTCGGCGGCGCCCTCCACCGCCAGCTCCAGGCTCTCGGCCTTATGGCTTACGGAAATGGCCGCAACGCCTTGCAGACGCGCCTCGATCTGGCAGCGTTTATCCGCGGCGCCCCCCTTCTGGGCGTTCTCGTCGCTGACGTGAATCTCAACCCGGGCCAACTGGTCTTCGAAACGCTGTAGCGCGTCCACCACCGTACTGCCGACCCACTCCTGCAATCGGGCACTGCCTTCGATATGGTTGCTGTTGACTTGAACTTGCATGATCGACTCCTCTGACGAAAGACGGCTGACGCCGCCTGTTGTAGGTAGAAGAAGATCAAACGGGCGAAGTTCCCGGCGCGGGATGACTGGAGCAGGGGCGGCGTGAGAAGAGCGTTTCGCTGATCAACCCGTGGGGGGGGG
>NZ_JBHFJB010000069.1:15739-16537 GCF_057334555.1 Pseudomonas sp. AGC41 | reverse complement strand
CAGTGTGTCAGACCACATCGATGCCGGCTGACGGACCGCTATCGCGAGCAGGCTCGCTCCCACAAGGGCGTTACCTGATCGGAATCAAGGCATCTCAAACCTCGGGCATTTTCCGGAAACCCACCGCCAGCCGGTTCCAGCCATTGATGGCGTTGATCGCCACGCTCAGGTCGACCATCTCCTTGGGCGTGAAATGCTCGCTCAGCAACGCGTAGTCCGCGTCGAGCGCATGGGTCTCGCTCAGGCGTGTCAGCGCTTCGGTCCAGGCCAGTGCGGCGCGTTCGCGGCCGGTAAAGAATGGCGCCTCGCGCCAGGCAGTCACGGCATACAGGCGTCGCTCGGTCTCGCCGTCCTTGCGCGCGTCGGCGGTGTGCATGTCGATGCAGAACGCGCAGCCGTTGATCTGCGAGGAACGCAGCTTGACCAACTCCAGCAGGGACTTTTCCAGGCCCAGTTTCGCCACCGCGTTTTCCAGCGTCAGCATGGCTTTGTAGGCCTCAGGGGAAGCGGTGTAGAAATCGATACGCGGTTGCATGGTGAACTCCTGGAACAATTGGGTGTGGCGCTACGTTAGCCCCGCCCTGGCGCTGGACAAATAGCCAATTGTTGGGAAGTTCGGGTGGCCAATGGCGGCCAAAGCCTATCCTCTGGAAATGGATGCAGGCTTCGTGGCGAGGGAGCTTGCTCCCGCTCGGCTGCGCAGCAGTCGTAAACCGGCTGACTCGGCTTACCTGCCCCACCAAGGCGTCTGGTTCTGGGGCCGCTGCGCAGCCCAGCGGGAGCAAGCTCCCTCGCCAC
>NZ_JBHFJB010000069.1:4773-15719 GCF_057334555.1 Pseudomonas sp. AGC41 | reverse complement strand
CCCCCCCCCACCACAGGTACTCAGGCCCGGCTGCGCAACCACTGCAGAAAACGCTTCTTGGCCACCGGCTTGGGCAGGTCGCGAGTCAGGTTCTGGGCCAGGTGCATGCGCACGTCCAATAGATTTTTCATCGCGTCGTTGATATCGCGACGGGCTTCGAGACAGGGCTTGAGGTAGCTGTTCTCGATGCGATAGAGAGTGCAGAAAGTCTTGGCGGAGAAGTTCGCCAGTGCGGCTTGCTCGGCGACGATTCCGGCTTCGCCGATGACTTCTCCCGGCCCCATGCGCCCGCCCTCCAGCGGCTGGCCGTTACGCATGAGGGTCACGCTGACCACCCCGGACTCGATGATGAACAGATGGTCGCTGACCTCCCCGGCCGCCAGGATCACATCGCCGGCGCGGAAGGTTTGCAGGGTCATGTTCTGGCTGAAGGTGTCTTTTTCATCCTGGCGCAGCGTGGAAAAAATGTTCGAGCTCTCCAGCAATGCCCGGGGCCGCGACACCACCGCGGGGGCGGCGCTTTCACTGGTGGACAGCAGGCTTACGCCGGACGCCTGCAAATGCCGGAACGCCAGGTCGAACAACTGGTTGCGTACCCCGCGTTTCTGCGCCATCGAGGCAACGAATCCGCTGATCTCGTATTCCGCTCCGCCACTGCCAGTGCTTTTGAGCGCCACGCAGGGCGCCGGATTGGCCAACAACGCACGGCAACCGATCATTGCCCGTTCCAGCGCGTCGATCACCGTTTGCGGCCTCGCGTGAGGGCTCACCTGGAGGCTGATCGACAAACCATGGACATCGCTTGGCCGGCTGAAGTTGATGATCTTGGCTTTTGCCGCCAGCGAGTTGGGGATCACCGCCATGCTCCCTTGGGCGGTCTGCAGCCGCGTAGCCCGCCAATCGATATCGGTGACCCGGCCTTCGGTGCCATCGATGGAAATCCAGTCATCGACCTGGTAGGGCTTGGTGGTATTGAGCACGATGCCGGAGAAGACATCGCTGAGGGTGCTCTGCAACGCCAGGCCGACGATGATCGCCATCGCGCCGGATGTCGCCAGTACCCCCTTGACCGGCAGGTCGAGCACGTAAGCCAACGCGGCGATGACCGCGACCAGGAAAATCACCGCTCCGAGCAGGTCCTGCAACAACCGCCCGGTATGGCCGACGCGCTGCATCATCACCGCGCCGATCATCACCGTCAGGGTGCGCGCGGCGAACAACCACCAGCCGATCTGCAAGCCGGTTGCCGCCAGATGCCGGGGCACGTCGTCGACCCACTGGGCTTTTTCCATCGGATTGAGGCCTTCGTTGAACAGCAGCACGCTGAACAACGAAAAGATCAGCAGCCGTACACCGATTTTCCAGTAGGTCCGGTCGGCGCTGACCAGCCGCCACAACACCAGATCGAGCACAAGCAATGCCAAGGCAGAAAGCAGCGGGTGGTCAGTGAACAGAGACAACATCGGACAGCTCCAGGAAGGCCATTGGCGAAGATTGGCATACAATGGACACTCTGTAGAGATCACCCACAGTGCTAACACAAAACCCAGGTACACCGCAGATCCCATGGGGGAGATATCTACAGGGCTATGCGACCATTCAACTGTCCATCCGGCCGAAGCGCCCGGAATGGAAGTCTTCGAAGGCCTGGTGGATTTCCTGCTCGCTGTTCATCACGAACGGGCCATGGCCGACGATGGGTTCATCGATGGGCTCGCCACTGAGCAACAGAACCACCGCGTCATGGTCGGCGTAAAAGCTCAATTGGTCGCCGGCCCGTTCGAACAGGGCCAGTTGCCCTTGCTCGACGCGCTCACGGCCGTTGACCTGGACGGTACCGCGCAGCACCACCAGTGCGGTGCTGTAACCGTCATTCACGGCCACGCTCAGGTGCTTCCCGGCGTTCAGGCGGATGTCCCAGACGTCGATCGGGGTAAAGGTCTTCGCCGGGCCTTGATGCCCTTCGAAGGACCCGGCAATCAGGCGCAAGCTACCGGCTCCGTCCTTCAACGCGATCTGTGGGATGTCGCCCTTGAGAATGGTCTGGTAGCCGGCCGGCGCCATCTTGTCCTTGGCGGGCAAGTTGACCCACAGCTGGACCATTTCCATGAACCCGCCCTGCCGGGCAAAGGCTTCGGAGTGGAACTCTTCGTGAATGATGCCGGACGCGGCGGTCATCCATTGCACGTCACCGGGGCCGATCTTGCCGCCGCTGCCAGTCGAATCGCGATGCTCCAACTCGCCCTGATAGACAATGGTCACGGTTTCGAAACCACGATGAGGGTGCTGGCCTACGCCGCGTCGCTCGGTGGTCGGTGCGAATTCGCTGGGGGCCGCATGATCGAGCAGCAGGAACGGGCTGACATGCTTGCCCAGGCTGTCGTAGGAAAACAGCGTGCGAACCGCAAAGCCGTCGCCGACCCAATGAGGCCGCGGACTGGTATAGATGCCGGCGATATTTTTCATGCTGTGTCTCCAATCGGGTATTGCCATTCGATGGGAACAGCTTAAAACCGCGCCCCTTGATGCGCTAGACTGCAAAAATCGGCCGTAGCGTTCCATCAGGAGAACGATCATCGAAGACCTCAACACCCTGTACTACTTCACCCAAGTGGTCGAGCATGGCGGCTTCGCCCCCGCTGGCCGGGCATTGGACATGCCCAAATCGAAGCTCAGCCGGCGAATTGCTCAGCTGGAGGAGCGCCTGGGCGTCAGGTTGATTCATCGCACCAGCCGGCATTGTTCGCTGACGGAAATCGGCCAGGCCTATTACCAGCGCTGCCTGGCGATGCGGGTCGAGGCTGAAAGTGCCGCCGAAGTGATCGAACGCAACCGCTCCGAACCCCAGGGGCTCGTGCGCATCAGTTGCCCGACGGCGCTGCTCAACAGTTGGGTCGGACCGATGCTGACCCGCTACATGGTCAAATACCCACGGGTGGAACTGTTCATCGAGAGCACCAACCGCCGCGTCGACCTGCTCCATGAAGGGTTCGATATTGCCTTGCGGGTCCGTTTTCCCCCGCTGGAAAATACCGACATGGTCATGAAAGTGTTGAGTAACAGCACGCAGTGTCTGGTCGGCAGCCCGCTCTATCGCGAAGGCCTGTCGTCCCCCGCCTCGCCGGCGGACCTCAATGGCCTGCCCAGCGTCCACTGGGGCTCGGCGCAACGTGAATATCAATGGGAGCTGTTCGGCCCGGACGGCAGCCGCGCGTTGATCCGCCACGCACCGCGGATGGTCACCGATGACCTGCTGGCCTTGCGTCATGCGGTGCTGGCGGGCATCGGCATCGCTCACCTGCCCACGGTCGTGGTGCGCGAAGACCTGGCCGCCGGACGCCTGGTGGAACTGGTGCCGGGCTGGACGCCGAAATGCGGGATCGTCCATGCGATATTCGCCTCACGCCGTGGCTTGCTGCCCTCGGTGCGGACATTGATCGACTTCCTCGCCGAGGAGTTCAGCCAGAGCGACATGGCCTAGCGCAGCGGCAAGGCGCTCCGTGGCGCCTTACAAGTGATTGCGCTTGGCGAAATCCGACAAGCCCACCAGGGTTTTCAAGCCAAGCTTTTCCAGCAGACGGGTCTTGTAGGTGCTCACCGTCTTGGGGCTCAGGAACAAGGCTTCGGCGATGTCCTTGCCGCGCATGCCCATGGCCAGCATCCGCAGGATTGACAGCTCGCGGATCGAGAGACTCTCCAGCGCCTGCTGTTCGGTGCGCTGCTGGAAATCCAGGCGGACGGACATCTGCGGGAAATAGGAGTAACCGGACTTCAATGCATGAATGGCCTTGGTCAATTCCTTCAGGTCGCTTTTCTTGGTGACAAACCCTCGGGCTCCCGCCGAGATACAGCGGTTGCAGAAATGCTGGGCATCCTGGGAGGTAAATACCAGCACCCCGCATGACGGGAACTCGGCCATGATCCAGCTCAACAGTTCAAGGCCGTCGAAACCGTTCATCACCAGGTCCAGGATCACCAGGTCGGGGATGCCTTCCTTGATCAAGGCCCTGGCTTGCGCCACGCTGCTGGCATCGCGGACCTGCGCAGCCCCTTCATTCTGGCAAATGAGCCGCAAAGCTCCTCGAATGACCGGGTGGTCGTCCACGATCAACACGTCTTTCACGGCAGCTCCCTGGTAGTTACAAATGACATTGGTGCCAGACGGCATCGAACTCTTGCACAAACGGTGGGCAGGATTCACCTGTCAGATCTGACAGGTGTGACCAGCGGTCATCGTGGCGACAACCATCCTGTCACGCGCGGGCCAGCTCGCTGATGCTTGCATCCTCGACCTGCGCCATCAGGCAGGCCAGGGCGTCAGCATCGGGCAACGCGGCATGGCTCAGTTGCACATTGGCCCGGCGCCCACCCACCTGCGGCGACACGCCAGCCTGTGGCGCGTTGTAAATCAACCCGTGAAGCACCTGGAGGTTGTCGATCAGAAAATCGGCTAACTCCACTCCGCCGCTTGCCAGTCGGGCATTGGCGACGATCACGTCGAACGGCTCGCTGCCGTACTCCACCAGCAGCAACAATTCCTCCATGTCGTTCACCGGTGCGATCCGGAAATAACCCTGTTGGTTGAACAGGCGCTCCAGCTTCAATCGATGAAAATGCTCTGAATCGGCAATCATGATACGTAACGCTTTGTTCGGCATGACGGGCATCCAATGGCAACGCGACGGGTACGGCGGCCCATGAACGTCAGGAGGCGTCAGGCTAGAGAAAGCTTCCCAAGGACGCTGTAGGAAAAATCTTAAAAACTGGGTAAATGACACCCATGGCGCAGTCCTGCGTCAATATCCCCTCATGCCGCTCAGCAACCACCTCAACCTGATCGCAGCGAAGAAACCCGCAGCCGCCCGGTCAAATGTTCGAGCGCCCGCTGCAAATCGCCCACCGCATCGACCAATGACGACGCATCCCGGCCCCGGCACGCGTCTTCCAGGGCATCGCACGCGCTAACCAGACCTTGCGCCCTGACCATCCGCGCCCCGCCCTTGATCCGATGCGCCAGGTCGGCGAGTCCGGGCAGATCATGCCGGGCGGACAAGCGCAGCAATTGCGCGGTGTCTTCGGTATTGCAGGTGACCAGTTCGCTGATCAGGCTGTTCAGCGCCTCCGTATCACCACCGGTCAACTGCGCCAGGCCGTCCAGGTCGAAATCATCCGCGGGCGCCTCGGGCTGCGCTTCAGGAAACCCTGCGACCGGTTCCGGAAAAACCTGCGCCAGCCGCGCGCCGAGGGCTTCGAGACCAATGGGCTTGAACAGACAATCGTTCATTCCCGCGTCGACGCAACGCTGCTTTTCTTCTGGCTGGGCATTGGCGGTGAACCCCAGTATCAATATCGGCGACAGGCCTCGTGCGCGCTCTTCTTCACGAATGGCGCGGGTCAATGCGTAACCATTCATCAACGGCATGTTGCAGTCGGTAATGACCATGTCGAAGTGCCCGGCGCGCCACGCATGCAGGCCTTGCACGCCCTCCGAGGCCGCCTGCACGCTGTGCCCTAGATAGCTCAGTTGCTGGCACAGCAACAGGCGATTGGCCGGATAGTCATCGACCACCAGAATAGCCAGCGCGCGCATCGGCAACGGCGCCTTGTCCGTGGCCTGCGGAACCTGAGGCAAGGCGTCGTACACCGGCAGATCCAGCCGGATCTCGACCTGCGTGCCCTGCCCCGGCAGGCTGCTCATCGTCAGGGCGCCGCCCATCATTTCGCACAAGGTACGACTGATGACCAACCCCAGCCCGGAACCGCCGTGGGTCGACTCGCGGTTGCCGCCAACCTGGGTGAACGGTTGGAACAGCCGCTGCTGGTCTTCAAGGGAAATCCCGCGGCCGGTGTCTTCCACCCGCAAGCGAACAGCGAGACGCCGGTCTTCGCTGCCGGGGACGGCCTCGGCGATCAAGCGCACCTGGCCCTCATCGGTGAACTTGATCGCGTTGCTGAGCAAGTTCGAAAGCACTTGCTTGAAATGCAATGGGTCGATCAACACGTCGCGGTCGAGCTTATCGTCCAAGGCCAGTTGCAGGGCGAGGTGTTTCTGCCAGGCCAGGCCTTCGAAAACCCGCGCCACCGACTCGACCAGCTGCCGCAGGTTGGCACGCTCCGGCGCCAGCGACATCCGCCCGGACTCGATACGGGCAACATCGAGGATGTCACCGATCAACCCCAGCAAGCCATGGGCGGCGCCCGAAGCGACCTCGATGGCCGCCCGATCGACGATGCCCTGCTCAGCCTTTTTCAGCGCCAGTTCGAGCATGCCGATTACCGCGTTCATCGGCGTGCGGATCTCATGGCTCATGGTCGCCAGGAACGTGGTCTTGGCCCGGTTGGCGTCGTCGGAACTTTCCTTGGCAACGCGCAATTGTTCGAGCAGATGCTGGCGCTCGCTGACGTCGATCCAGCCGCCGATCATGCCGCTGACCGCGCCGTCGCTGCCGCGATACGGCAGCATCCATTGATAGATGGTCAGCACCTCGCCGCTGGCCACGGTCAAGTAGCGGTCCTGGACCCGGGGTAGGCCCTGCTCCATGACCTGCAGGTAGTCATTGTGGTAGAGCCGCGCCTCGACCGGATCCCCCGGCGCGCTTTCGAGCAGGGTCTTGCCGATTACGCTCTGCCGTTCAGCACCAAATACCTCCAGGTAGCCGCTGTTGCACAACAGCAGTCGCGCCTCGCGATCACGGACATAGATCGGATGCGGCGTGCCGTCGATCAATACTCGCATGAATTCCAGTTGGTCGTTGAGGGCGACTTCGGCCTGCCGGCGCTTGCGTATCAGATGACGCAGATAGCCGATCCAGCCCAGTGCCAGGAGCAACAGCACTGCAGCGATGGCGAAGCCTTGGAGGACAGTGGTGCGGTGGCGCAGCCAGTAACTGTCCTCCACGACAATTTCCGTGCGCCAGCGGTTGGTCAATTCGTCCATTTCCTCAGGGGAAATGCTGAGCAGCGCCTTGTCCAGGATCGAATGCAGTTCCGGTGCATCCCGACGGGTGCCCAAGGCGATCAATGCGGGCTCGGTGCCGACGGTGCAGGTGATCTTCAGCGTGTCGCGGTACTGACGGGAGATCATGTAGCTGGCATTGAGCAGCGGGCTGATCGCCGCGTCCACCGCGCCGGAAGCCACCATGGCCAGGGCATCGGCGGCGTTCTGTGCCGGCACCAGTTGCACCTCGGGAAATTGCTGCAGCAGGTAATCGCGCAGCACATTGCCGCGCACCAGCGCCAGGCGCTTGCCGGCCATCTGCTCCGGCGTGACGGGGGCCTGGGTATCCAGGGCGGCCACCAGCACGTAGGGATTGCTCAGATAGGGTCGGGTGGAATTCAATTCATCGGCGTAATCGGAACCCGGCGGGAACGCGGCCACGACGTCGGCCTCGCCACGCTTGACCTGGGCGATCAGATCCTCCAGCGACTCACCGTGCCGGGTATCGAATTTCAGCCCGGTGCGCAGGCTGATTTTCGCCAGCACATCGGCGCTGATGCCGCGAAAGTGCCCCTCTTGGTCAATGAACGTCAGCGGCATGAAATGATCATTGATCACCACCCTGATCCGCGGATGCGTGTCCAGCCAGCGTTGTTCGTTGACGCTGAAATGCAGCCGTTGGTGGCCGGGCATGCTTGCGCCCCCGGCACTCCAGCGGCGCAGGATCGCCATGCGCTCGGTGCCGGGAATCGCTTGCAAGGCGCTGTTGATGATTCGCAACAGGCGCGTGTTGTCACGCGCCAGGGCAAACGCGAAGGGCTGCACTTCCAAACGTGAAAAATCGGCCAACTGGACGTTGTTCAGATAGTTCTTGGTGATCAGGTAATGGGCACTGATCGAGTCCCCCAGATAGACATCGGCCTGGCCGAAAGCCACCGCACCGATGGCGCTCAGGGTCGACGGGTATAACTGCAGCGAAGCCTTGGGGTAAAAAGCCTTGACCGCCTCAGGGGGCAGATAGTGATAGAGCATCGCCAGCCGCTTGCCCGCCAGGTCCGGCGCGAGCTTGCGGTTGTCACCGGCACGGGTCACCAGGGTCGGCTGGTCATCGGCGTAGGCCTGGGACATCGCCAGTTCCGGGTCGCTGGCCTCGAAGCCATTGGCGCTGCCGAGCATGTCGATCTCACCACCGCGCAGGGCCTGCAGCGCCTCGGCCCGTGACGGGTACCGGCGCACCTGCACATCGACCTGCAACAACTGACCGAGCAACCCGGCGTAATCGGCGGTCAGGCCTTCGTATTCGTGACCATTGCCGGTGATGCCGAACGGCGCATAATCCGGCGCCGAAGCGCCCAGCAGCAATATGCCCTTGTGGCGCAGCCAGGCCCGATCGGCCGCGTTCAATGACACTGAATAACCGCTCACGATGGAACGCCCAAGCACCTGCAGCGACTCGGGCGCAGCGACGACCTGCGGCGCCATGCTCAATAAGCCCAGCCACAACGCCGCCAGGCTCATGCGTGAAAACACCATCATCGGATTAGAGAGTTTCGCCTGGCCTTGGCAAAGTTGGCGCACGAGCGCAACCGAACCTGGGTGAAAATAAGGTTCTGCCTGCCAAAGCGAGGGAACAGCGAACCGTCAGCGCGCCTGTCGAAAATACAGGAAGCGTGACTGGAGTGTAGGAAGTTTCTGAGGAATTTCCTGATGTGTTATCGAGAAATAACCTCGGCGCAGGCGGCGATCTCGGGCTTGCGCTCATGCCCGCAACACCGCTTCGCCGCCTGCCGCCTGGCTTATGCCGTGGCCAGCAACTGTTCGCGTACCGATTGGCCAAGGTCGCGTTGCTTGCCGTGCTCATAGAGCGAGCCGGCGATTTCGTCGGCGCGCACCGGCAGGATCGACAGCAAGGTGTCGCTCAAACCATGGCTGGCCTGACAAAAGCCCTGCATGTAGATGGCGGCCTTGCAGCGCTCATCGGTGATCAGTTTGTAGTTGCGATCCACCTCGAAATCGCCGAGGTATTGCGCCAGCGGCTCCAGCAAGGTGCGGTGCATCTGGCGCTCGTAGCCGGTGGCGAGCACCACGGCGTCATAGCGCCGGTTTGTCGGCTCGCCGGTGGCGTTGTTGCGCATGGCCAACTCCACGCCATTCTCCGTGGCCGTGGCTTTTTCGATCGTGGTCAGGGTACGGAACGCATGGCGGGCGATGCCGGAGACTTTCTGGCGATAGAAGATCCCGTAGATGCGTTCGATCAGGTCGATGTCGACCACCGAATAATTGGTGTTGTGGTATTCATTGACCAGCCGCTCGCGCTCGCTGTGGGGTTGCTGGAAGACCAGGTCGGTGAACTCCGGCGAAAACACTTCGTTGACGAACGGGCTGTCGTCGGCCGGCTTGAGCGCCGAGCCGCGCAGGATCATGTCGACCTGTGCCGATGGGAAGCTGTCGTTGAGGTCGATGAAGGCTTCGGCTGCGCTCTGGCCGCCGCCGATGATGGCGATCTTCATTGGCTGGCCGCTCACGCACGGTTGGGTTGCCATGCGCTCCAGATACTGCGAGTGATGGAATACCCGCGCATCGCCCCTGAACTCCTTGAACGCCTCGGGAATGCGCGGCGTGCCGCCAGCGCTGACCACCACCGAACGGGTGGTGCGAACATTCTCCTCGCCCCGCCCGTTGCGGGAAATCACCCGCAGTGCTTCAACCTGCTGGTTGTGCAGCACCGGCTCGATGCGCAGCACCTCTTCGCCGTAGCGGCTCTGGCCGGCGAACTGCGCCGCCACCCAGCGCAGGTAATCGTTGTACTCCATGCGACACGGGTAGAAGGTGCCGAGGTTGATGAAATCCACCAGGCGACCATGGTGCTTGAGGTAATTGACGAACGAGTACGGGCTGGTCGGGTTGCGCAGGGTCACCAGATCCTTGAGGAAGGAAATCTGCAATTCGCTCTGGGTCACCAGGGTATTGCCGTGCCAGCGGTAATCGGCCTGTTTGTCGAGGAACAACACATCCAGTTCGCCCTGAACCGGGCCACGTTCCTGAAGCGCGATGGCCAGCGCCAGGTTCGAGGGGCCGAAGCCGATGCCGATCAAATCGTGAACGGTGGGCGCTGCAATTGCCTGAGTCATGTCCAGTGTCCTCTGGAGAAGCCCCTCAACAGGGCGCGAAAGCCTGGGTGACTTGAGCGGCCCGCACTAGGCCGTCAGTCGTCTGTTGAGAGGAACGAGGACAATGCAGGGAAATTTACCACCGAGAATCAGCGAGGGTGAATCAGGACGCGTCCCACTGCCGTACGCGAATACGACAATGCTTCATGGCATTGACGATGTGTTTCTCCACCAGCGCCCTGGAAATGCCCAGGCGCCCGGCGATCTGCGAGTGGGACAAACCTTCGAGCTTGCGCAGCAGGAAACTCTCGCGGCACAGCGGCGGCAACTCGGCCAAGGCCCGTTGCAGCATGTCCAGGCGCTGGCCGTGGTCCAGGCTGGTATGCGGCGATGGGGTAAAGAACCGTTCTTCGCTGTCGAGCACATCGAGGGATTCGACCTGGCGCAGGGTGTTGCGCCGATGCCCGTCGATCACCAGATTCAGCGCGGTGCGATAAAGGAACGCCCGGGGCTGCTCGATGGGGGTATCGCTGGCGCGCTCCAGCACCCGCACATAGGCGTCATGCACCACATCTTCGGCCGCCTGGCGGTTGCCTAGCCTGGCGTTGAGGAAACACACCAGTTCGCGATAGTAGTTTTCCAACATGACTCCCCGTGCGCAGCGACTGCGACAGCTATCCCTGTGCCACTCGGCATGCCTGAAACAGGCATGGCAGGATAGTGGCAGGCTCAATCGCGTAATTTATAGTAATTCTCATATAGATTTAAAGTATTGGTTTGTATCAAGGCCGAATCTTTCATCTGATTGGGCGTTTGAAACCGCCTCTGTGGCGAGGGAGCTTGCTCCCGCTGGCCTGCGCAGCAGGCCCAATGCAGGCCAAATTTGCGCACTCATGTCT
>NZ_JBHFJB010000069.1:1419-4728 GCF_057334555.1 Pseudomonas sp. AGC41 | reverse complement strand
CCCCCCCCCCCCCCCCCCCCCACGGGGTTCAACTGTTACGCAGTATCTCACCCGCTAAATTCCCGCCCGGAACGCTCGTTTACCAGAACAGCCCCCGTCCCTGTTGCTCTTGCGACGGACCCGATATCACCGGCCGGAACCCTGCATGAAACGTCCCCGCCTCACCCGCCCCGCCTGGCTCCTGACTTTCGCCCTGCTACCGGCCGTGGCCTTCGCCGCATGGCAAGCGGTTACGCCGGACCACGGCCCCATCGCCACCGCGGCCGTCACCCGTGGCGATATCGAAAACAGCGTCACCGCCCTCGGCACATTGCAACCGCGGCGGTATGTGGACGTCGGCGCCCAGGCCTCCGGGCAGATCCAGAAGATCCATGTCGAGGCCGGCGACGAGGTTCGCGAAGGCCAGTTGCTGGTGGAAATCGACCCGTCCACGCAGAAAGCCCGGCTCGACGCCGGACGTTTTTCCATCGAAAACCTCAAGGCCCAACTCCAGGAACAACGCGCCCAGCACGACCTGGCGCAGCAGAAATTCCGTCGCCAGCAACAACTCAAGGCCGGCGGCGCCACCCGCGAAGAGGATGTGCAGACGGCGCAGGCCGAGGTGCGGGCGACCCAGGCGCGCATCGACATGTACCAGGCGCAGATCCGCCAGGCCCAGGCCAATCTGCGCAGCGACGAGGCCGAATTGGGCTATACCAGGATCTACGCGCCGATGAACGGCACCGTGGTTGCCGTCGGCGCCCGGGAAGGCCAGACCCTCAACGCCCAGCAGCAAACCCCGCTGATCCTGCGCATAGCCCGGCTGTCGCCGATGACGGTCTGGGCCGAAGTCTCGGAAGCCGACATCGGCCACGTCAAGCCGGGCATGACCGCTTACTTCACCACCCTGGCCGGCGGCAACCGGCGCTGGAGCAGCACCGTGCGACAGATCCTGCCGGTGCCGCCGCGTCCGCTGGAAGCCAGCCAGGGCGGCAGCCCCTCCGGTGGCCGCAGCGGCAGCGAACGGGTGGTGCTCTACACCGTTCTGTTGGACGTGGACAACGCCGACCGCGCCCTGATGACCGACATGACCGCCCAGGTATTTTTCGTCGCGGCGCAGGCCAAGGACGTGTTGACCGTGCCCATCGCAGCGTTGCAGGACGCAAGCCAGGTGCGGGTGCTGGCCGGCAATGGCGACATCCAGCCAAGAACCGTTCGCACCGGCGTCAGCGACCGCTTGCGCACGCAGATCGTCGACGGTCTGAGCGAAGGCGATCGTGTGCTGATCGGCCCGGCCAGCGGCAGCGGAGGCTGAATGAGTACGCCCCTGATCGAACTGCGGGACATTCGCAAGGCCTACGGCGGTGGCGACAGCCCACGGGTGGAAGTGTTGCGGGGTATCGACCTGTCAATTCACGCTGGGGAATTTTTGGCGATCGTCGGGGCGTCCGGCTCCGGCAAATCGACGCTGATGAACATCCTCGGCTGCCTCGACCGTCCCACCAGCGGCGAGTACCGCTTTGCTGGTGAGAATGTTGCCCAACTGGGCAGCGACGAACTGGCCTGGCTGCGCCGGGAGGCGTTCGGGTTCGTGTTCCAGGGCTATCACCTGATCCCGTCCGGCACGGCCCAGGAAAACGTCGAGATGCCGGCCATCTATGCCGGCACCTCGGCCGCCGAGCGTCATGCCCGGGCCAGCGCCCTGCTCCAACGCCTGGGCCTGGCGAGCCGCACCGGCAATCGTCCCCACCAACTGTCCGGCGGGCAGCAACAGCGAGTGTCGATTGCCCGAGCCTTGATGAACGGCGGGCACATCATCCTCGCCGATGAACCCACCGGCGCCCTCGACAGCCAGAGCGGCATCGAAGTCATGGCGCTGCTCGACGAACTGGCGAGCCAGGGCCACGTGGTGATCCTGATCACCCACGACCGCGAAGTGGCGGCCCGGGCCAAACGCATCATCGAAATCCGCGACGGACTGATCATCAGCGACAGCGCCACCACCGCAGCCAGCGCACCACAAGCCAACCCCAAGGCGTTGCAGGCGGTGGATCTGCGCCAGCGCCTGAGCGCCGGCAGCGAGCACAACGGCGCCTGGAAAGGCGAGCTGGTGGACGCCGTCCAGGCCGCTTGGCGAGTGATGTGGATCAACCGTTTTCGCACCGCCCTGACCTTGCTCGGCATCGTCATCGGCGTGGCCTCGGTGGTGGTAATGCTGGCGGTGGGCGAAGGCAGCAAGCGCCAGGTCATGGCGCAGATGGGCGCCTTCGGCTCCAACATCATTTACCTCAACGGCACCGCGCCCAACCCACGCGCCACCAAGGGCATCATCAGCGAACAGGACATCGCCGCCCTCGCCGCCCTGCCCGAAGTGCAACGCATCATGCCGGTCAACGGCAACAACGCCAACGTGCGTTTTGGCAACCTCGACCACACCAGCTATGTGGGCGGCAACGACACCAATTTCCCGACCATCTTCAACTGGCCGGTGGCTCAGGGTAGCTATTTCAGTGACGCCGATGAACGCAGCGCGGCGGCCGTCGCGGTGATCGGCCACAAGGTCCGGCAGAAGCTGCTCAAGGACGTCGCCGATCCCATTGGCCGCTACATCCTGATCGAAAACGTGCCGTTCCAGGTGGTCGGCGTACTTGCCGAAAAAGGCGCCAGCTCGGGGGATTCGGACGCCGACAACCGCATCGCCGTGCCCTACTCCGCCGCCAGCGTGCGCCTGTTCGGCAGCCGTCATCCTGAATACGTGGTGATCGCCGCTCGCGACGCGGCCAAGGTCAAGGAGGCCGAGCAGGCCGTTTCCCGCACCTTGCTGCGACTGCACAACGGCAAGCAGGATTTCGAGCTGACCAACAACGCCGCGATGATCCAGGCCGAGGCCCGCACTCAAGGCACGCTGTCGCTGATGCTCGGGGCCATTGCGGCAATCTCGCTGCTGGTGGGCGGCATCGGCGTGATGAATATCATGCTCATGACGGTGCGCGAGCGGACCCGGGAAATCGGCATCCGCATGGCCACCGGCGCCCGCCAGCGCGACATCCTGCGCCAGTTCCTGACCGAAGCGGTGATGCTCTCGGTGGTCGGTGGATTGGCCGGCATCGGCCTGGCCCTGCTGGTGGGCGGCGCGTTGCTGCTGGGCAAGATCGCCGTGGCGTTCGAATGGCTGGCGGTGTTCGGCGCCTTCGGTTGTGCGCTGGTCACCGGCGTCGTCTTCGGTTTCATGCCGGCCCGCAAGGCCGCTCGCCTCGACCCCGTCGCGGCCCTTACCAGTGAATGAACCCTTCCCTATGAAAGCGCACCTGACCCTCCTGGCCGCCACCC
>NZ_JBHFJB010000069.1:0-1399 GCF_057334555.1 Pseudomonas sp. AGC41 | reverse complement strand
GGGCGGCCTGCAGCACGCCTTTATCGACGCCGGACAGCGACATCCAGCCGCCTGACGCTTGGCAGAGCCTCGACACCCCCAGCACCCGAGCGGATAACCAACGATGGTGGACACAGTTCGGCAGCCCGCAACTTGATCGCTTGATCGAACAGGCACGCCTCGGCAGTTTCGACCTGGCGGCCGCCATGGCCCGGGTTCGCCAGGCCCAGGCCAGCGCGGTGATCGCTGGCGCACCGATGCTTCCGGAAATCAGCGCCGGGCTCAACGGCAATCGCCAGGAGCTGCTGCGGGGCAAGGGCTACAGCCAGTTGGATGTGGATCGGAACAACCGCACCATCGACTACTACGATGCCCACCTCAGCGCCAGCTATGAAGTGGATTTCTGGGGCGGCAAGCGGGCGGCGCGGGACAGTGCGCTGAGCGCGTTGTCGGCCAGCCGGTTTGACCGGGCGACCGTGGAGCTGACCTTGCTCAGCGCTGTCGCCAACAGCTACACCCAGGCCTTGTCGCTGCGCGAGCAGCAGCGCATCGCCGAACTGAACCTGGCCAACGCGCAAAACGTGCTCGACCTGGTGCAGACCCGCTACAACGCCGGCAGCGCCACGGCGCTGGAACTGTCCCAGCAAAAAAGCCTGGTGGCGACGCAGCGGCGCCGATTACCCCAAGTGCAACAACAGGCGCGGGAGGCGTTGATCACCCTGGCGGCGTTGCTGGGCCAGCCGGTGCAATCGCTCAAGCTTGACGATGAAACCTTCGATGTTTTGCACTGGCCCGCCATCAATGCCGGCGTGCCCAGTGACCTGCTGCGCCGTCGCCCCGACATCGCCGCCGCCGAAGCACGTCTGGCCGCCGCCCAGGCCGACATCAGCGTGGCCCGCGCCGCCCTGCTGCCCTCGGTCACCCTGGGCCTGAGCCTGGCCACCGGCGCCGACATTGCCGACCAGTTGCTGCGCAACAACGTCTACAACCTCAGCGCCGGCCTGGCCGCGCCGATCTTCAACAACGGTCGCCTGCGGGCCGAACGAGACAGGGCCACCGCGCGCCAGGAAGAACTGCTGGAAACCTACCGCGCCGCCATCGTCAACGGTTTTGCCGACGTCGAAAAAGCCCTGAACGGCATCCAGGGCCTGGACCAGCAACGACAATGGCAGAGCGAAGAACTGCACCAGGCGCAGACCGCCTTCGCCATCGCCCAAAGCCGCTACCAGGCCGGCGCCGAAGACCTGCTCACCGTACTCGAAACCCAACGCACGCTGTACGCCGCCCAGGACATGAACGTGCAATTGCGCCTGGCCCGGGTGCAGGCGAGCGTGGCGTTGTACAAGGCGCTGGGTGGGGGTTGGCGGGTGATGTAGGCCTAAAGCCGAGCGCCCTATTTGGGACGGGGTAATACCCGTGG
>NZ_JBHFJB010000068.1:1738-11635 GCF_057334555.1 Pseudomonas sp. AGC41 | reverse complement strand
CCCCCCCCCCCCCACGGGTTTTGAGGCGTCTGGGCTGGCGCCTTCGCGAGCAGGCTCGCTCTCACAGGATTGGATCAGTCCGCTCTTGCGCGCGAACATCGGCGAGAACACGAACCGCCACGCCAGAGCAGCCCCCGTGGCGAGGGAGCTTGCTCCCGCTGGCCTGCGCAGCGGGCCCCGGCAGTCTTCCAGGCAGACCGCATCCACCGGTTTGCGACTGCTGCGCAGCCGAGCGGGAGCAAGCTCCCTCGCCACGGGTTTTGAGGTGTCTGGGCTGGCGCCTTCGCGAGCAGGCCCGCTCCCACCTTGGCTCGGGTTCACCCATCGAATACCCACCGCTTCGGGCCTCAATGCAACGAATGCCGGGCCAGAGCCTCATATGACTATTGAGCGGCGCCGCTGATGTCGGCAGCCGGTCCGGTTTTTTCTTCACGACAGGGATTTTTATGACGATGGCTGAGAAAAATCATGTCGACTGGCTGGTCGAACAATCGATGCTCCACGCGGCGCGGCAGCGGGCCAAGCTCTATTCGGGGCAAGGACGCTTGTGGCAGCAGCCATATGCGCACACCCGGCCCCGTGATGCTTCAGCGCTTTCCTCGGTGTGGTTTACCGCCTACCCAGCCTCCATCGTTACCCGGGAAAATGGCACGGTGCTCGAGGCGTTGGGCGACGAAACCTTGTGGCACGCCTTGTCGAAAATCGGCATCCAGGGCATCCACAACGGTCCGCTGAAAAGATCCGGCGGCCTGCGCGGCACTGACTACACCCCAACCATCGACGGCAATTTCGATCGCATCAGCTTCGACATCGACCCGGAGCTGGGCACCGACGCGCAGCTCCAGGCATTGACCCGCATGGCCGCTGCGCACAACGCAGTGGTCATCGACGACGTCATCCCGTCCCATACCGGCAAGGGCGCGGATTTCCGTCTGGCAGAGATGGCCTACGAAGACTATCCGGGGCTCTACCACATGGTGGAAATCCGCGAGGAAGACTGGCCGCTGCTGCCCGAGGTCGGGGAGGGGCGTGATGCGCAGAACCTCACCGCGCAGCAGGTGGATGCCCTGCGTGACAAGCACTACATCGTCGGCCAGTTGCAGCGGGTGATCTTCTTCGAGCCTGGCGTCAAGGAAACCGACTGGAGTGCGACGCCGATCATCATGGGCGTCGACGGCAAGCCACGGCGTTGGGTTTACCTGCACTATTTCAAGGAAGGGCAGCCGTCGCTGAACTGGCTGGACCCGACCTTTGCCGCGCAGCAGATGATCATTGGCGATGCGCTGCACGCCATCGATGTCATGGGGGCGAAGATCCTCAGGCTGGACGCCAACGGATTCCTCGGCGTGGAGCGCAAGCTCGATGGCACCGCCTGGTCCGAAAGCCATCCGCTGTCGATCACCGGCAACCAGTTGCTCGGCGGGGCGATTCGCAAGGCCGGCGGTTTCAGCTTCCAGGAATTGAACCTGACCCTCGACGACATTGCCGCCATGTCCCACGGCGGGGCGGACCTGTCTTACGACTTCATCACTCGACCGGCCTACCAGCATGCCTTGCTGATGGGCGACACCGAATTCCTGCGCTTGATGCTGCGCCAGATGCACAGCTTCGGCATCGACCCGGGCTCGTTGATCCACGCCTTGCAGAATCATGATGAACTGACCCTGGAACTGGTGCACTTCTGGACGCTGCATGCCCACGACACCTACCTGTACCAAGGCCAGACGTTTCCCGGCAGCATCCTGCGCGAGCACATCCGCGAGCAGATGTACGAACGCCTGTCCGGCGAGCACGCGCCTTACAATCTGAAATTCGTCACCAACGGCGTATCGTGCACCACGACGAGCATCATCACCGCCGCCCTGGGCATTCGCGACCTCGACGCGATAACAGCGGCCGATATCCAGCAGATTCGCCAGGTGCATCTGCTGCTGGTGATGTTCAACGCCATGCAACCGGGCGTGTTCGCCTTGTCTGGCTGGGATCTGGTGGGAGCGTTGCCGTTGCCGGCGGAACAGGTCGAGCACCTGATGCGCGACGGCGACACGCGCTGGATTCATCGTGGAGCCTACGACCTGGTGGACCTCAACCCGGAAGCGCCGCTGTCGGCCGGACAGATGCCGCGTCCGAAGACTTTGTATGGCAGCCTGCCGAGCCAGTTGAAGGACCCGGATTCGTTCGCCTCGCAACTGCGCAGGATCCTGGCCGCGCGCCGCGCCTACGACATCGCGGCGAGCCGCCAGATCCTCATCCCGGACGTCGAGCATCCGGGGCTGCTGATCATGGTCCACGAACTGCCGGCCGGCAAAGGCACGCAGATCACCGCGCTGAACTTCGGTTCGACGCCGATCACCGAAACCCTGCACCTGCCCGGGATCGCACCGGGGCCGGTGGTGGACATCATCAACGAGCGGGTCGAAGGGGATCTCACGCCCGAGGGTGAGTTCACCATTACCCTGGATGCGTTCGAGGGGTTGGCGCTGCGGGTGGTGAGCAGTTCGCCGATGATCTAGGGAGCAGGAAGCGAAGAAGTGTATGAAATATCAAAGGATTGAAAAAATAAATATCAATGTGCCACTATTGTTATTGCCGTCGCTGCCGACATAAGCAGCATCGTTTTTAATCATAGGGACTTGATACATGTCTTTTCACACGCTTCGCACCCTGGCAGCACTGACCGTTGTTGCTTGCCTGACGCTCACCGGCTGCGCTCATGTCCAGCCTCCGGTACCACTGGACCATCAATTCTGGGATGCCAGGGAGGCCACTGTTGGTGTGGCGATCAACGTGGTGCCGGAACCCGTCCTGGCGCTGACCGGCAACCAGGGGCTGCTGGACCTGGCCATCAACAAAGGCGTCAACAGCAAGCTCAGCGATAATGTCGAAAAATGGCAAGTGCGCGATCTCAACGCATTGCCGGATGCCATCGTCGCCAAGTTGCAAGCCAAGGGCTACAAGGCCAAGCGCATCAACGAGCCGGTGGACTTGAACAAGTTCAAGGAAATGAGTTTCCGTGAAGGCTACACCGTCCGCGACCTGACATCGATCAAGGCCACCTACGGTGTCGATCGCCTGCTGTTGGTCAACGTGACAGGGACCGGAGCCACCCGCAGTTATTACAGTATCGTGCCGACCAGCGTACCCATGGCGCAAGTCTTTGGACAGGGCATGCTGATCGATCTGGCCGATAACAGACTGCTGTGGTTCAAACCCTTTTCCGTCGTGCAGGCCGCCCAGGGCGAGTGGGACGAGCCGAACTATACCAATCTGACCAATGCCTTTTACCAGGCGATGGATACGAGCCGTCAGCAAATGATCACGCCGTTCGAACAATGAGGCGTGAATTGATCGCGGCCATCTCAGTGGCCCTGCTGACGCTGATGGGATGCGCGCAGAAACCGGCACCTGAAGCCGGTTTCAAATCGCAGGACGCGGTGTCCTACGTCAAGGCCCATGGCGTCAAGGTGGACCTGCAATTGCCGCAGGCGTTTGTGGGGGCCAGCACGGTGGTCGACGCCGAGGCCGCGCAGAAGGCAGCGTCGTCCAGTCATACCCTGGTCGCAAGCTCCGGTAACAGCGCCGGGCTTGCCGGCTTGCTGGTTGCCAGCCTGATCAATACCCAGATGGGCAGTGGCAGCTTGCAGCGCGATGCGGAAAATACCGCCGCCAAGGAGTCGCGTCCGCTAGCGGACCTGCTTGCCGGCGTGCCGTTGCAGGAGCGGCTGCAACAGCGCTTCCAGCAAGCGTCGCTAGTGGCAGGACTCAAGCAGGGGGAGGGGCCTGTCAGCGCTCGCCTGGTGATCGAGCCCAAACTGATGCTTACACCTGACCGTGGCAGTTTTGTGCTGATCAACCAGGTACAGGTCCAGGACATTGCCGGTTCGCCGCTGTATCGCATGCGCATCGAAGTCTCCAGCCAGCCGATCAGACGCTGTGGCAAACGCTGTATTGACGACGGCTCGCTGGATCTGGCGCAAGTGACCCAAGTGCTCGACGAATGCATCGACGAGTCGATGCGGGTGCTGGCAACCGACCTGATGTTACCGGTGCCACCGGAGGCGGCCCAGGAAACCCTGCGCTATGTGCTTGACGGCCAGCGTGTGGTCGAGCGCGGCTACCAGTTGGCCAATAACGGTAACTACTGGCGCTATCGCAACCTGTATGGCGCGGTGAAGTCGGTACCGGTCCCGTTCGAAGACGCGCTGACTCAAGAGCAGTTGCAGAAGGTCTACGGTCGTTGACCGTGGATCGTTGCGAGGGGCTGCGAAATGTCAGCGTTGGCTCCGCCAATATTGACTGACAGCGCCCTTGGCGCCTTGCACCGGGTCCCGATCAGGAAACGGTAGCGCGTCGATGTTTGCCAGTTGCGCCGCGCTCGGCGCTTCGCGGCAGATGTCGGCCTGCTGGCCCGGTGGGTACGCGCCGACGACCAGGAAATCTTCGCTGGAACCCAGGTTGCAATGCCCGGTGCCGGCAGGTAGCAGCAACACGTCGCCTGCCTGGACGTCGATCACTTGTCCGTCGGGGCCGCCGATCATCAAGCGCGCGTGACCGCTGGCGACGCCCAGAACTTCGTGGCCTTCGGTGTGGTAATGGTGGAAATCGTAGATCCCGTAGCGCCATTGCGGCGGCCAGCCGTTGCTGCGGAAAATCTCCTCGATATGGGCAGCCAGATCACCTGTCTGGGCAGCCACCGCGTCACTGTAGATGATCACCGGCAGGCGCGGGTGGTTGGGTACCCAATCGTTGCGTTCCAGCATCAGGGTCTGAATGGAATCCGATACCGCGTTCAGTGTGCTCATCGATACATCTCCATTGCTGTAGCCGAACCCCGGAATGTGGGAGCGAGCCTGCTCGCGAAATCGGTGTAACAGACGACATTCATGTCGAATGTGCCGCCGTCTTCGCGAGCAGGCGCGCCTCCACAGCATCTAATGGGCTAGACGATGTTTGCGATGCGAGAGTTCAAAGCCGCTGACCGGTGCCGCCGCTCAACGCTTCTCCTTCATGATCCGTTCGACTTCGCCCGACGCCTTGAGCGCTTCGAACGCGCGCTGGGCACGGGCGACCGTTTCGTCCGGTGTGCTCAGGCTGAAGGCCAGGTAGACCCGGTGGGGTTGCTCGTCGAGGGCATAGACTTCCTCCAGCTGATTGAAATCCATCTGGGCATCCTGGCTCATCAGGCGTGCGGTGTTCTCCGGCATCGGCACCAGTTGGACCTGTCGGTTCAGCAGTTTCTGGAAGTTGTCGTGGTTGTTCGCCGACACGACCAGACGACTGAAGCCACGTTCTTGCAGATAGATCTGCTTGGCGTCATTGCGTATCACGCCGATGCTGTACTGCTTGGCCTCTTCAAGGTTGCGGACAGTGATGGGGTCGGCGTCTCGCAGCTTGTAGAGCCGGCTGGTGGAACGATGGATTTCACCGACCCACTTGAACAGCTGTTCCCGGGCCGGGGTGCGATCGAGTGGGAAAATCAGCACGTTGGGCTCACGCAAGGCCATCTCATAGGCCCGCGCCCAGGGATACAGGGCCATGCGGAAATCGCTGAGGTTGGCCTGTTGCAGCGTGTCGGACGCGATATGGATACCGGGGCCGACCAGCTTGTCATCGCGCAGATACGCGTAAAGCGAGTCCTCGGTCACGACCTCGATGGTTTCGGCCTGGCCTTTGAGACTGATCAAGGCCAGGAGTACGCAGGAGCAGAGCAGCAGAGAGTGGCGCATACAGACCTCGACGTGACGAAGATTCAGAGGGAGACGCGGTTGCGTCCCTGGTGCTTGGCCCGGTACAGCGCCTGATCGGCGCGTTGCATCAGTGGGTCGAAATGATCCATGGTCTCGGGGTCCAGCTCGGCGACGCCGATGCTCAGGGTGACGAAGGGCGAGACCGATGAGCCGCTGTGGGGCAGCTTGCGTTCGGCCAGGGCGGCGCGCAGCCTCTCGGCCGCCTCGCAGGCCTGCTGCGCGTCGATGTTTGGCAGCACGACGACGAACTCTTCGCCACCCACCCGTGCGGTCAGCTCGCCGGAGCGCCCGAACACGTCACGCAGGGTTTCGGCTATCTGTTGCAGGCACAGGTCGCCGTTCATGTGGCCGTAGGTGTCGTTGTAGATCTTGAAAAAATCCACGTCGCACATGAGCACCGCCAGCGGCGTCCTGTGACGCATGGCGCGGCGGAATTCGACTTCCTTCAGTTCGTCGAAGTGGCGACGGTTGGCCAGGCCGGTCAAGGCGTCGTGGCGGGACAAGGCTTCGAGGGCCTGGTTGGCGGCCTTGAGTTCCGCCGTGCGCGCCTCGACCAGTTCGACCAGTTGATCGCGGCTGGCGGCGATCGCCAGTTCGTCCGAACGCTGGCGCTCCAGGTGCGCATGGAGATTGTCCTGCAGTTCGTTGACCTGGGTTTCGAGCAGGCTCAGTTCGTCCTGGCGGTTGACCGATCGCTGCAACTTGAGGTGACGCTTGAGCGTCTGCGGAGCGAGCTCACCCAAATGCCGGGCGATATGCACCACATGGATGGTCACCAGGCGGTTGAACATGGTCATGACCAGCCCGGCCAGGAGCATCGATTGGATGATCTGCGTGATGACGATGGTGCGCGCTTCGCCCCACAGGCGCTTCCAGAGCAGTTGGTTATCGCCCTCGATGATCAGCTCGCCGACTTTTTCATGAGCGCCGAGATAGGGTTGCGCGATGAGCTGGCGCTGCAACACCGGTGCCGAGCCGGCGTTACCGGTGGTGTAGCGGTTGAGTTCGATGATTTCCGGTGAGCGGCCGGGCCGCAGGACATTCAGGACCACGCGTCCGACCGGCGCGGCGCTGGCGACACTGTTGAGCTGCTTGTCCAGGGACTCGCGATCCATTTCCCAGATGGCGTGGGCGAGGGTGTCCTGGAACACCTGGTCAATCAGCCCCAGCTCGGAATTCATCTCCGCCAGGTTGCTTTCCCAGGCCAGCCAGGTGCGCCATGTCACCATCGCCACGGTGAAAATCAGGCAGAACAGCAGCGTTGCGAGCACCAGTCGACGCCCCAGGGAGCTGAGGGCCTTGGCCGGTGGTCGTTGAAAGGGCGCCGGGGCGAAGTTGCCGTCCATCTCATAACCACTTGCGCGCGATGGCATCGTAGACGCCGTTGCGACGAATAGCCTCCAGGCCGGCGCGGAATTTCTCGACGGTTTGCGCCGGCGTGTTACGGCTGAACGCCATGTTCAAGCCGTCGGCGCTGCTCAGTTCGGGCAGCGGCAATGACCGGATGAGGACTTTTTCCGGGTCTTCACCATTTTGCCGGGTCAGGTACAGCGCGTTGAGTTCGTTGGAAATCCACAACTCCACATGATCGACCTTGAGCTTGCGGTAGTTGTGTTCGTATCGGGTGCTCGATTGCAAATCCTCGCCGATGCGAAAGCCCTTCGAGACCAGGTATTGCTCGCCGACGTCCTGATTGACGGTCGCGATCTGGTGCCCATGGGCATCGGCAAGGGAGTTGAGCTTCACTGGCCGCTCAGCCAGGGAGTAGATGTACCACTGGGTCGGGGCGATGGCGCCGATCCACTGGAAAAGCGCTTCGCGTGCGGGCGTGCGGACGATCGAATAGATCAGGACATTGCTTTCATTGAGCGCCAACTCGTAAGCACGAGCCCAGGGCATGGGCTGGATCGACGCCTGGACACCGATCTCCTTGAGCACGGCCTCGACGACCTCGGTGCTCATGCCGGTCACGCGTCCGTTCTGCGTCATGTTGTAGGGCGGCAATTCCTCCGTGACGATGCGCAGCGGCGGCTCAGCCGCGATGGCCAACGCCGACCCACCCGCAACCAGGAGCATCAGGACGCCGAACATCAGTAAACGGTTAAGCTGCAAAGCCATTGATCATCACCCTATGCGACCAGCAGAGCCTGGCGAGGCCTGAGGGCCGTCGTCACACAGGTTATCGGCCAGGTGGGGGGCTGCTTGAGGAGAGCGTCGGATTGTCGGGGTTGACCGCTCTATCCCGTGGTCGCCAGAACCATCGCCGGTGAACCTTGCGTCGATACAGCACTCACTTGTCAGGTAGTTGCCTCGGCTGAGCCGACTGTTTTTGCCGATAAGGAATTCGCATGGACCAGATTTCGAGCCCGCATGTCCGCCCCGTCGAACGCGAATTCAGTCCGCGCGCGGTCATCACGGGGATCGTGCTTGGCATCCTCCTGACGCCCTCCAATGTCTATGCCGGATTAAAAATCGGTTGGTCGTTCAACATGTCGATCATTGCCTTGCTGGTCGGCTACGGCATCTGGCAGGGCCTGGCCAAACGTTCGGCCGCGGGGCTGCCGTGGACGTTGCACGAAAGCAACATCAACCAGACCGTTGCGTCGGCAGCGGCGTCGATCATCTCCGGCGGGCTGGTCGCGCCCATTCCGGCGTACACCTTGCTGACCGGCCAGCAACTGGACGCGGTGCCGATGATTGCCTGGGTATTTTCGGTGAGCTTCCTGGGCATCTGGATTGCCTGGTACCTGCGGCCGTCATTGCTCAACGACAAGGCACTGAGGTTTCCCGAGGGCATGGCGACCCTGGAAACCCTCCTGCACATCTACAACCATGGCCAGGAAGCCGCGACGCGACTCAAGGTGCTGCTCGGCGCGGCGCTGCTGTCCGGGATCGCCAAGTGGGTCGATACCTTCTGGTGGGCCATCCCGCGCTGGTCGCCGAGCGCCCAACTCGAGCGCCTGACCTTTACCGCAGACCCTTCGCTGTTGCTGGTGGGGTTCGGCGGCATCATCGGCATTCGTGTTGGCCTGACCCTGCTGCTCGGCGCGCTGCTGGCGTGGGGCGGGTTGGCGCCGTGGCTGCTGGAAAATGGCCTGGTGCAGTTACCGCCCGGTAGCAGTGGAGCGCAATTTGCGGTGCTGGTGGAGTGGCTGCTGTGGCCGGGGGTGAGCCTGATGGTCTGCTCGACGCTGGCTTCCCTGGCGATTCGCTTGTGGGCCTTGCACGGTTCCACCAAGGCCAGCGGCGCGGCGACCTGGGTGGTTCCCAAGGCCGGCCCCGCCCTCGGTTTCCTGTTGGCGATCATCCTGGTGGTAAGCCTGCAAGCGCTGTTGTTCGGCATCAACCCGTGGATGGCGCTGCTGACCATCCCCTTGGCCATCTGCCTGGCGGCGGTGGCGGCCCGGGTAGTCGGCGCCACGGGCATTCCGCCTATCGGTGCGATCGGGCAACTGTCCCAGTTGAGCTTTGGCATCGTCGCCCCAGGGCAGGTGCCGATCAATCTGATGAGTGCGAATACCGCCGGCGGTTCGGCCGGGCAATGCACCGACTTGATGAACGATTTCAAGGTCGGCCGAGCGATCGGCGCCACGCCGCGCAAGCAACTGCAGGCGCAGACTCTGGGAATCTTCATCGGCAGCATCGTCGGCGTGCTGGCCTATCTGGCGCTGATCCCGGACCCCCAGACCATGCTGCTCACCGAAGAGTGGCCGGCCCCGGCGGTCGCCACCTGGAAAGCCGTGGCGCAGACCCTTACCCATGGCCTGGACTCATTGTCAGCCAGCATCCGCTGGGCGATTTTCATCGGCGCCATCGCGGGCCTGCTGCTGGGCATCCTCGACAGCCTGCTGCCGGCCCATCGGGCCCGCTACCTGCCCAGCACGGCGGCCTTGGGCCTGGCCTTTGTCCTGCCGGCCTCGGTATCGCTGATGATGGCCCTCGGCGCCGTACTCACCTGGCTGGTGAGCTGCCGCTGGCCAAGCCTCACGGAACGCTTCGCCATTACGGCGGCGGCGGGGTTGATTGCGGGGGAGAGCATTACCGGGGTAGGGGCATCGTTGTGGGAGATGGTTGGGAATATGTGAGTAGGGGGCGTGAAAGTTTGATCTATGAGTGTGCAGCTTACATGTGCCTGCACGTGGCGAGGGAG
>NZ_JBHFJB010000068.1:0-1671 GCF_057334555.1 Pseudomonas sp. AGC41 | reverse complement strand
TCGCGACCCAGCGGGAGCAAGCACCCTCGCCACGGAGAGCGAATCTGTCGATGGGGTGGCCAGTTAATCAAACCTGTAGTGGGGTAAGGAACTCTCTCGGAGATATAAGCGACTATATGTAATCCCAAGTAGATTGGTCCTCGGTTTCTGCTTTTTTTAGATCGTCTGCCCATAATGCAGTCGCCAATCTATATATATCTTCAAAAAAAGCCCTGGGATTATCCATTGTGTCCCATCCGCAGGGGAGTGATGAGCATTCCTGGCAGTCATGTTCTAATAAAGCCTGAAAATCATAACTACCGTCGTGCAATGCTTCCTCTAAGCTTTTGTACAGTGCAAACTTTTGTCTATGCGTTATTTTCCAGCGCTTAGACAGCGAATAATTTAGGATTAGGAACTCTCGATCCGTTGGGTTGTTAGGGTCAAATTTTGCCAGTTCTTCCCCTAGTGTCTCCTCCCGATCGTAGATATCAAAACATCCCAAAAAATACGCAGGCGTGGGTAGATATGGTTGGCCAGTGCTAGGGTCGATCACTTTGTTTTATCCTATTTAATTGGGTAGAGTGTAAATGGAACTTCGGTGTCTCGATCAAACTTCATTTCTATTCGATTCATTGTTACCAATTTCGGGTCGCTTGGATTTTTAGGGTTTGGGATGTAGCCCTCTCCCGCACCTGGAAATCTGCCCGTATATACTTGCTTCCGCTTTTATCTATTAATAATTTGTGACCATTATTTTTCTTTGCAATTAATGCTTCATAGGCTTTTAACTGAAGTTCCCAGCTGTAAAATCTCGAACTAGGATTACCCTTCTTATGCCATGGGGTTTTGCCGCTTAACGGGTCTGTCCCATCTATTGCACGCCGCTTCCACACTTGATCTGAAACCGCAGGGCTATGTTTACCAACCATATGCATGCTTTGTTCCCTATCTAGACGCCTCACTTCTTTTTCAGCCAACTCTTCGGTGGTCGGCTTGGGCAGCGCCGGCTCTCCCTCATCCACCCCAACCTTAGCCGCCGGATCCTGCTCCCCAACCGCCGGCTTCTTACATCCATCTCCCGGACAATCGTCCAACCCCAACGGATCCACCCACCCCGTCGGGTTCAGGGTGTACCGGTAGCCATTGAGCCCACCCGCCAGCTTGCTCGGGTCAGGCGTCAGGTACCGCCCCGTGTCCGGATTGTAGTACCGGTGCCGGTTGTAATGCAGGCCGCTTTCCAGGTCGTGGTATTGGCCTTGGAACCGCAGCGGTTGGTTCAGTTGTTTGCTGGCGCCGTGGGCGAGTTTGCTGAGTTTGCCGTAGCCGGTGTAACGCGCCGCCCAGACGATTTCGCCCTGGTGGCTGGTCAGTTCCTGCGGTGTGCCGAGGTGGTCGTTGTGGTAGTAGAACGGCGTGGCGTTTTGCGGGCCTTGGCCTTCGAGCAGGGCGAGGGGGCGGAAGGTGCCGGGTTCGTAGACGTAGCTTTGGTAATGGTGGTCGCTGCTTTCGGCGATGAGCTGGTCGCCTTGCCAGATGAATTCGGTGGTCTGGCCGTCCACGGTCTTTTCGATGCGTCGGCCGAAGGCGTCGTAGCGGTAGGACGTTTCGTTGCCGTCCGGGCTGGTGTGGCCGATCAGGCGGTGTTGGCTGTCGTAGCGGTATTCGGTGACCAGGCACTGGGCTTTGCCG
>NZ_JBHFJB010000067.1:107777-108801 GCF_057334555.1 Pseudomonas sp. AGC41 | reverse complement strand
GTGTCAGGCAGCAGATTATTATCTGACACGACGCCTTCGCGAGCAGGCTCGCTCCCACAAGGGGATTCAGTGTGAAGGCTGAGATGGGCGTATGCCCAACCGACTGATCCACACCGCCGCGAGTATCACCGACCCACCCAGCAGCAACCGCCCCAATGCCTCATGCTGGTTCCAGATCAGCAGGTTCACCAGCAACCCCACCGGTACGTGCAGGTTGTTCATCACTGCCAATGTCCCGCCGTTCACCAGGCACGCGCCCTTGTTCCACCAATACAGCCCCAGCGCGGTGGAGACCAGGCCGAGGAATACCAGCACGCCCCATTGCAATGGCGCTTCAGGCCAGAAATCGGCCTTGCCGAACAACAGGAAGGCCGGCAGCGCGACCATCAGCGCGCCGAGGTAGAAATAGCCGAAACGCCGATAGTGCGGCAGGTCGCTCGGGTGTCGCGCCACCAAGTGCTTGTACAACACTTGCCCGGCCGCGTAGGTGAAGTTCGCCAGTTGCAGCAGCAAGAAGCCCATGAAGAAATCCGGGTTGATCCGGTCATAACGAATCACCGCCGCGCCGGCCACCGCCACCAGCGCCGCGATCAAGGCCCAAGGGTTGAAGCGACGGTTGAGTGCATCTTCGATCAAGGTCACGTGCAGCGGCGTGAGGATGGTAAACAGCAGCACTTCCGGCACCGTCAGCACGCGGAAACTCAGGTAGAGGCAGACGTAAGTCACGCCGAACTGCAGGGCACCGATCAGCAGCATGCCGCGCATGAACGACGGCTCAACTTGACGCCAGCGGGTCAACGGAATGAACACCAGCCCCGCCAGCACAACGCGCACCAGCACCGCAAAATAACTGTCGACATGCCCGGCCAGGTATTCGCCGATCAGGCTGAAGGAAAACGCCTGGATCAAGGTCACAAAAAGTAGATAGCCCATACCGCCCCTCGTTTCGAATGGCGGCGAAGATAGCGGTTTTTGGGGTTTGTCGCGAGTTACCCAACACCGGGAACCCTGTGGGGGGGGGGGG
>NZ_JBHFJB010000067.1:102915-107757 GCF_057334555.1 Pseudomonas sp. AGC41 | reverse complement strand
TACCCTGTGGGAGCGAGCCTGCTCGCGAAAGCGGAGTATCAGCAACAGATGTATCGAGTGACATGATGCCTTCGCGAGCAGGCTCGCTCCCACAGGAGATGAGTGGTGGTCACCAGGTGGCAGGCAAAAAAAAGCCCGATCTCGCTTCAGCGTTCAATCGGGCGGCTGCACTCAGGAGCAATAAGTGCCAAGGGAGGTTCGATGCGCAAAACGGTTTGAAGGGAAGCGCCAAGTCACTAGAACACCTGGCGATTACCCGAGGATTAACGACTCAGGCCACTTGGGATAGCTTGGCGTTGGCCTGGTTCAGGCCCTTCTCCTGGAAGTCGCCGCCCAGGTTCATGCCCTCGGCGTGGATGAAGGTCACGTCGTGGATACCGATGAAGCCCATGGCCTGGCGCAGGTACGGTTCCTGGTGATCGGTGCTGCCACCGGCGTGAATGCCGCCGCGAGCGGTGAGCACGAAGGCGCGCTTGTCGGCCAGCAGGCCTTGGGGACCGGTGGGGGTGTACTTGAAGGTCACGCCGGCGCGCAGCACATGGTCGAGCCAGGCCTTCAAGGTGCTCGGAATGGCGAAGTTGTACATCGGCGCGGCCATCACCAGAACGTCGGCGGCCAGGAGTTCGTCAGTCAGTTGATTGGAGCGTTCCAGCGACGCGTTCTCGATGTCGTTGCGCTGCTCGGCCGGCTTCATCCAGCCACCCAGCAGATGGGCGTCCAGGTGCGGAACCGGGTTGATAGCCAAGTCGCGAACGCTGATCTCATCGGCCGGATGCGCGGCTTTCCACTGGCTGATGAAGGTCTGGGTCAGTTGACGGGAAACCGAGTCTTGCTGGCGGGCACTGCTTTCGATGATCAGAACGCGGGACATGGCTTGTAGGCTCCATCTGAGAATGTTGTAAGTCGATGGAGTGAAGGTTAAGCGCGATCATATCGATGAAAAAGCGCAAATAATTGCTGCAAAACATCGATAATTTCGTTTATAAGCGGAGCACGCCTTGTGGCGCTGCCCCGCCGCTGATTATTTCGGCCTGCAGGTCAGCTCGATGCGCAGCTTGATGATGTTGCGGTTGAACTTGGCGGTGGCGTTCTTGAACTTGCCGGCGGCGACTTCGATCTTGCGGGTTCGCGGTGCTTCGGGGCCGTTGCGAAACACCACGGTGCACGCCGCGTCGGTGCTGCCGTAGTTGTTGACCTGGATCGAGCCGATGTCGGCATCGGTGTCGTAGGCGGTGTAGTCGATGCTCAAGCCGTTGAGGTGTTTTTCCACGTCGATCGGGTAGGCAAACGCACTCAGCGGCAGCAGGGCCAGCAGCGCACAACAGATTTTTTTCATTCGGCAGTCTCCACGAGGGGACCGCCAGCTTAGGACAAGAGGAGCTCAATATGAAAGCGCCCCGCGTGACCCTTGATCAATGGCGAACGTTGCAGGCGGTGGTGGACCATGGTGGTTTCGCCCAGGCCGCCGAAGTACTGCACCGCTCCCAATCCTCGGTGAGCTACACCGTGGCCCGCATGCAGGACCAGCTCGGCGTGCCGTTGCTGCGTATCGACGGGCGCAAGGCCGTGCTGACCGAAGCCGGCGGCGTGCTACTGCGCCGTTCCCGGCAACTGGTGAAACAGGCCAGCCAGCTGGAAGACCTGGCCCACCACATGGAACAGGGTTGGGAAGCTGAAGTGCGCCTGGTGGTCGACGCGGCCTACCCGACCGCCCGCCTCGTCCGCGCGCTGACCGCATTCATGCCGCAGAGCCGGGGCTGCCGGGTACGGCTGCGCGAAGAAGTCTTGTCCGGTGTCGAAGAGGTACTGCTCGAAGGCGTCGCCGACCTGGCCATCAGCGGCTTCAGCATTCCCGGTTACCTGGGCGCGGAACTGAGCGATGTCGAATTCGTCGCGGTGGCCCATCCCGAGCATGCCCTGCATCGACTCAACCGCGAGCTGACGTTCCAGGACCTGGAGAGCCAGCTGCAAGTGGTGATCCGCGACTCCGGCCGCCAGCAGCCGCGCGATGTCGGCTGGCTCGGCGCCGAACAGCGCTGGACCGTGGGGAGCCTGGCCACCGCCGCAACCTTCGTCGGCAGCGGCCTGGGCTTTGCCTGGCTGCCCCGGCACATGATCGAGCGAGAACTTCGGGAGGGCACGCTCAAACGTCTACCCTTGGATCAGGGCGCCAGCCGCAACCCGAGCTTCTACCTGTATTCGAACAAGGAAAAGCCCCTGGGTCCGGCCACGCAGATTCTCATCGAGCTGCTGCGCACCTTCGATACCGCGCCGCTGGATGCGCCGTTCGCCGCTCCAGAACAAGCCTGACAAGGATCCCGCCGATGGCCTTTTTCGAGCATGAAGGTTGCAACCTGCACTACGAGGAATATGGCCACGGCACGCCATTGGTGCTGGTCCACGGCTTGGGTTCCAGTACCCGCGACTGGGAAAAACAGATTCCCGTGTTGTCGCGCCACTACCGCCTGATCGTGATGGATGTGCGCGGCCACGGCCGCTCCGACAAGCCGCGCGAGCACTACAGCATCGCGGGCTTCAGCGCCGACCTTGGCTCCCTGATCGAGCACCTCGATCTCGGCCCGGTGCACCTGGTGGGCTGGTCCATGGGCGGCATGATCGGTTTCCAGCTGGCCGTCGACGAACCCTCGCGGGTCAGGAGCCTGTGCATCGTCAACAGTGCCCCTGAAGTCAAAGTCCGTACGCCCGACGATTGCTGGCAATGGTTCAAGCGCTGGAGCCTGATGCGCCTGCTGAGCCTGGAAACCATCGGCAAGGCCCTCGGCGAGAAGTTGTTCCCCAAGCCCGAACAAATCGAACTGCGCCGGGAAATGGCCCGGCGTTGGGCAGAGAACGACAAACGTGCCTATCTCGCCAGTTTCGACGCCATTGTCGGCTGGGGCGTGCAGGAACGCCTGGCGCAAATTGCCTGTCCAACCCTCATTGTCTGCGCCGACCACGACTACACCCCGGTGGCGCTGAAAGAGGCCTATGTAAAACTGCTGCCTGACGCACGACTGGCAGTTATCGCCGATTCACGGCACGCTACGCCCCTGGATCAACCCGAACGCTTCAACCAGACCCTGCTCGAATTCTTGACCGCCACCGATTCCACTACCCAGGATCACTGAACCCATGCTGAAAAAAATCGCCCTCGCCGCCGGCTCCGTACTCTTTGCCGCCAACCTGATGGCCGCCGCGCCGGCCAAGGCGCCACATGTCCTGCTGGACACCACCAACGGCCAGATCGAAATCGAACTGGACCCGGTCAAGGCGCCCATCAGTACCAAGAACTTCCTTGAGTACGTCGACAGCGGCTTCTACGACAACACGATTTTCCACCGCGTGATCCCGGGCTTCATGGCCCAGGGCGGCGGTTTTACCCAGCAGATGCAGCAGAAAGACACCAAGGCACCGATCAAGAACGAAGCCAGCAACGGCCTGCACAACGTTCGCGGCACCTTGTCGATGGCCCGCACATCCAACCCGGACTCGGCCACCAGCCAGTTCTTCATCAACGTGGCCGACAATGCCTTCCTCGACCCGGGCCGCGACGCCGGTTACGCGGTATTCGCCAAGGTGGTCAAGGGCATGGACGTGGTCGACATCATCGTCAACTCCCAGACCACCACCAAATCAGGCATGCAAAACGTGCCGATCGATCCTGTGATCATCAAGTCGGCCAAGCGCATCGACTGAACCCACAGGGCAAGCCTGAGCGGCGCCGGCAACCCCGCGCCGCCCACCGCAAAAAAGGAGAGCCCCCGCCCGGGCTATGTACCCCATGGTTTACCGCCGTTTTGAAAAACTGATCGACATCTTCCGCGACGCCCCGACCTCGGCCCCGCCGAACCGCGTCCTGCCCTTCTACACGTATTACCTGAAACAGGTCTGGCCCAGCTTCGCCGCGCTGCTGGTGGTCGGCCTGATCGGCGCGCTGATCGAAGTGGCGCTGTTCAGCTACCTGAGCCGCATCATCGACCTGACCCAGGCCACGCCCAACACCGACTTCTTCAAGCTGCACGGCCTCGAACTGGCCTGGATGGCGGTGGTCGCGCTGGTGTTCCGGCCGATCTTCGTGGCCCTGCATGACCTGTTGGTGCACCAGACGCTGAGCCCGAGCATGACCAGCCTGATCCGCTGGCAAAACCACAGCTACGTGCTCAAGCAGAGCCTGAACTTCTTCCAGAACGACTTCGCCGGGCGCATCGCCCAGCGCATCATGCAGACCGGCAACTCCCTGCGCGACTCGGCGGTACAGGCCGTGGATGCGTTGTGGCATGTGCTGATCTATGCCATCAGCTCACTGGTGCTGTTCGCCGAAGCCGACTGGCGCCTGATGATCCCGCTGCTGGCCTGGATCGCCGCCTACATCGGCGCGCTCTGCTACTTTGTGCCACGGGTCAAGGAACGCTCGGTGGTGTCCTCCGATGCGCGCTCCAAGCTCATGGGTCGGATCGTCGACGGCTACACCAACATCACCACCCTGAAGCTGTTCGCCCATACCAACTTCGAACAGCAATACGCTCGCGAAGCCATCGAGGAACAGACCGAGAAAGCTCAGTTGGCCGGCCGCGTGGTGACCAGCATGGACGTGGTCATCACCAGCATGAACGGGCTGCTGATCGTCGGCACCACGGCCCTGGCGCTGTGGTTGTGGACCCAGTCGCTGATCAGCGTCGGCGCCATTGCCCTGGCCACCGGCCTGGTGATCCGCATCGTCAACATGTCCGGCTGGATCATGTGGGTGGTCACCGGCATTTTCGAAAACATCGGCATGGTCCAGGACGGCTTGCAGTCCATCTCCCAGCCGGTCAGCGTCACCGACCGCGAGCAGGCCAAGCC
>NZ_JBHFJB010000067.1:97725-102860 GCF_057334555.1 Pseudomonas sp. AGC41 | reverse complement strand
GGCCCGTGGCGAGGTGCGTTTCGAGCACGTGGATTTCCACTACGGCAAGAAAAGCGGCGTGATCAGCGACCTGAACCTGACCATCAGGCCCGGCGAGAAAATCGGCCTGATCGGCCCTTCCGGCGCGGGTAAATCGACACTCGTGAACCTGCTGCTGCGCCTCTATGACGTGCAGGGCGGACGCATCCTCATCGACGGCCAGGACATTGCCCATGTCGGGCAGGAAAGCCTGCGCGAACGCATCGGCATGATCACCCAGGACACCTCGCTGCTGCACCGTTCGATCCGCGACAACCTGCTTTATGGCAAGCCCGACGCCACCGACGCGCAACTCTGGGAAGCGGTGCACAAGGCCCGCGCCGATGAGTTCATCCCGTTGCTGTCGGACGCCGAGGGCCGCAGCGGTTTCGACGCTCATGTGGGTGAGCGCGGCGTGAAGCTCTCCGGTGGCCAGCGCCAACGCATCGCCATCGCCCGGGTACTGCTCAAGGATGCGCCGATCCTGATCATGGACGAAGCGACCTCCGCGCTGGATTCGGAAGTCGAAGCGGCGATCCAGGAAAGTCTCGAGACGCTGATGCAAGGCAAGACCGTGATCGCCATCGCCCACCGCCTCTCGACCATCGCCCGGATGGACCGGTTGGTGGTGCTGGAAAACGGCCACATCGCCGAGACCGGCAGTCATGCCGAGCTGTTGGCCCATGGCGGGCTGTACGCGCGGCTCTGGCAGCATCAGACGGGTGGGTTCGTCGGGATTGACTGAGTCTGGGTTATGCACAAATCCCGTGGCGAGGGAGCTTGCTCCCGCTGGGGTGCGCAGCGCCCCCCTTTGAAGCCCGGATCCAGCTTCATGGTTGGATTCAGCTTTTTTGGGGCTGCTGCGCAGCCCAGCGGGAGCAAGCTCCCTCGCCACGGGATTTCAAAACAGCCTCAGCACTGCCGATACGGCAGTGCTGTCCTGGCCTCTTCGGCATACGCCAGCACCCCCTCATGCTCGCGCGCGAGAAAATCCGCCACCGCCGCTTTCAAGCCGGGATGGCGCAGGTAGTGCCACGAGCGGGTAATCACCGGCTCGAACCCGCGAATCAATTTGTGCTCGCCCTGGGCTCCGGCGTCAAAGCGCTGCAGACCGTTGGCAATCGCATAGTCCATGCCTTGGTAGAAACACGTCTCGAAATGCAGCCGATCAAACTCTGCCAGGCAGCCCCAGTAACGCCCATAAAAACTGTCGCCGCCCACCAGGCTGAAGGCCATCGCCACCGGCCGCGAACCTTGCTTGGCCAGCACCACGCGAATGGCCTCGGGCATGCGCTCGGCCAGCAGGCTGAAGAATGCCCGGGTCAGATAAGGCGCTTGCCGCCGCACCGCATAGGTATTGGCGTAACAGGCGTAGACAAAATCCCATTGCGCCTCGTCCAGTTGATGGCCTTCGAGCCACTCGAACCCGATGCCCTGCCCAGCCACTTGCTCGCGCTCCTTGCGCATCTGCTTGCGCTTGCGCGAACTGAGCGCATCGAGAAAATCCTGGAAGTCCCGATAGCCGCGATTCTGCCAGTGATATTGGCAACCGATGCGCTGCAGCCAACCGTCCTGACCGGCCAACGCCGCATCGGTAGAGGCATCAGTGAAGTTGATGTGAGCGCTGGAAAGCCCTTCGATTTCCAGATAACCCGGCAGGCTACCGAGCAGTTCCACGCCATCTCCCGCGCGCGCCGTTAACAGCCGTGGCCCGCTGACGGGACTGAACGGCACCGCCGTCAACAGCTTGGGGTAATAGTCGATGCCCGCCCGTGCACAGGCGTCGGCCCAGCCATGATCGAACACGTACTCGCCGTAGGAATGCCACTTGCGGTAACTGGGCAGGGCCGCCAGCAGCCGTCCGTCTTCTATGTGCAGCAGGTGCTCGGGCTGCCAACCGGAATGCGCGCCCAGGCTGGCGCTGTCTTCCAGGGCGGTGAGAAAAGCGTGGCGCAGGAACGGTTGATTGGCAGGCACCAACGCGTCCCACTCGTGCGGGGCGATGGCAGAAAGGCTGTCCAAGACGTGAAGCGGCATGCGGTTCCCCGATATCCAGACGACGGATTGCGCGAGTATCGCCGATCCAGAATAAAAAAACCCCGCCGGAGGCGGGGTTCAAAGGAGCTGTAACGGATGAAAGTGCAGCGGTATATCAGGTTACGATTTAGAACACGTACTGGGCGCGTACAACGAAACCGTCGCCATCATCGTCGCCATTGGCGTTGGTGACTTTGTCGGTCTTGGCCTTGACGTAGGCACCGGTGATTTTCACCGCCTCGTTGGCGTACCAGTTCACACCCAGGTTGTGCACCTTGGCTTCGGCATCGCCCACTTCTCGGGTGGTAGTAGCGGTGACGATGTTGTCGTCCTCGACGGTCAGGCTGTCGAAGCGGTAGAACACTTCCCAGGCGCCGATGGATTTGTTCTGCGGCTTGATCGCGTCGAACTTGCCGACCTTATAGCCGCGAGATTCGCCAGTGAGGGTATAGGCACCCTGGACGTAGAAACCGTGGCCTTTGATGTCTTCGAAGGCAGCGCTGTCAGCTTTGGTCTTGCGGCTGATGTATTCACCTTGGATCGACGCTGGGCCCATGGCGAAAGCGGCTTCCAGGCCGAAGGCGGTGTCGGTATCGTAAGAGCCAGCTGCGGAGGGGTTGGCGCCGCCCAGGAGTGGACGGTTGCCATTGGCGCCAGCATCGTTGCCGCCACCCGTCACCACACCGCGCATGCCCAAACGGGAGTGATAACGTGCGTCGAACGCGGTGTCGGAAACATCGCGCGATGCCACGTTCAATCCGAAGTGCAGGACGTTACCGGCGTCGTGCATCGGAGCGAAGACGAAGCGACCGTTGACTTGCTTGACGCTATTGCCGTCGGTGTCATTGTTGTCCTTGCTGAACACACCGGCCGAAGCGTAGAACGAATCGGCGAACGTGCTGGACGCTTGCAGGCCCATGCCATTCTGATGGCTGTTGGCCCAATCGATCAGGTCGTAGGCGGCGTTACGCTCAGGAGCCGTGACCCACTTGGAGCTGGTGGCTTTTTCCAGGCCGAAGTCCGGGTCGAAACGGCCGACCTTGATCGATACCGGTTTGAAGCCGTTATAGGCCAGGGACGCTTCGTCGAAGTAACCGTCCTCGGAACTACCGGCGTTATGAGAAAAATCGTAGTTGATGGTGTAGGCCCAATCCGTGTACAGCACGCCGGACAGTTCCAGGAACGCACGACGGAAGTAAGCAGCGTCGGCCGTATCACCGTTTCTGGTGTAGATCCCGTCGAACTGGCTGTAGTCAGCCTGCAAACGACCGCCGAGCTTGAAGCTGAACTCTTTGTCAGTGGTAGCGACCTCCAGGCCGCCCTTGGTCTTGACCACGATATCGGCGCCGTCTGTGGTTACGGTGCCGGCGAAAGCCTGGGCGGTTACTGCCATTGCCAGAGCGCTGGCGGCAAAACCTGCGAAGTGCTTACGGATCATCGAAGAATTCCCCTAGTTGGTAGTCTATGCGTTAGAAAACACGCGGAACTGGGCCCGCTGGTGTTGGGAGGGGATCTTGGCGATGGGGTGTGTCAGGCAAGTTGCTATCACATAAAGATTTTATGACAGCGGAACTTTTTACTTCGAATGGGAATAACAGATTTACTGCAAAACCTGTGGGAGCGAGCCCGCTCGCGAAAGCGGTGAGTCAGTCAACGTTGCATTGACTGGTCCGCCGCCTTCGCGAGCAGGCTCGCTCCCACAGGAACAGCGCGAGTGCGCTGAACGAGGGATCAGCGCTTACGCAGAATCACGCTGCCGATCGAGTAGCCAGCGCCAAACGAGCTGAGTACCGCGACCGAGCCGCTGGGCAGGTCGTCTTGGTACAGGTGAAAAGAAATCACCGAACCCGCCGAGCTGGTGTTGGCGTAGCGGTCGAGAATCACCGGGGCTTCTTCCTCCGTGGCTTCACGCCCGAGCAGTTTGCGCACGATCAGCTGATTCATGCTCAGGTTGGCTTGGTGCAGCCAGAAACGCTTTATTTCGCCGACGTTCAGCTGGTTTTCCTGCAAATGCGCGCCAATCAATTCAGCGACCATCGGGCAGACGTCGCGAAATACCTTGCGGCCTTCCTGGACGAACAGTTTGTCCCGCGTGCCGATGCCCTCTTCCGCCGCGCGGTTGAGGAAGCCGAAGTTGTTGCGGATGTTGTTGGAGAATTTGGTGAGCAGCTTGGTGCTGACCACATCGAACTGGTACGGCGATGTCGCCTGGTCCGCCCGCTCGATGATCACCGCCGTAGCTGCGTCGCCGAAGATGAAGTGGCTGTCGCGATCACGAAAATTCAAGTGGCCGGTGCACACTTCCGGGTTGACCATCAGGATCGCCCGGGCCTGGCCCAGCTGTACGCTGTTAGCGGCGGCCTGGATGCCAAAGGTCGCCGAAGAACAGGCCACGTTCATGTCGAAACCGAACCCTTCGATACCCAGGGCTTCCTGGACTTCGATGGCGATGGCCGGATAAGCACGCTGCAGATTGGAACAGGCGACGATCACGCCGTCGATGTCGGCGGCGCGGCGACCGGCGCGCTCAAGCGCCTGTTTCGCGGCGCCGACGGCCATTTCGCAGAGCACCGACCATTCTTCGTTGGAGCGCTCCGGCAGGCGCGGCGTCATGCGCTTGGGGTCGAGAATACCGTCCTTGTCCATCACGAAACGGCTCTTGATGCCTGAAGCCTTTTCGATGAAGGCCGCATTGGACTCGGTCAATGCCTCGACTTCGCCGCGCTCGATGGCCTCGGCGTTGTCGGCGTTGAACTGCGCGACATAGGTATTGAAAGACTGCACCAGCTCTTCGTTGGAGATGCTGTTGGCCGGGGTGTACAGGCCGGTGCCGCTGATGACGACGTTATGCATGGTCGTGTCTCTGATCTGTTCAGGCAGAAAGTATTGGCACCGACGTACCAACACGCAAAGGGTCTTTCCCATCCCGTGGGAGCAGACCTGGCATCGCTTTATTCCGATCCGCCCGTGGCATTGAGGCTCAAAACCACGGGACCGGCATTTATAGGCGCGAAGTTTGCCATAAACGCTGGCGTTTGGCCCATTCTCCCTTTCATCAGCCATGGAACCTGTGGGAGCGA
>NZ_JBHFJB010000067.1:90611-97633 GCF_057334555.1 Pseudomonas sp. AGC41 | reverse complement strand
GGTATATCAGGCAACATAAATGCAAGCTGAACCACCGCTTTCGCGAGCAGGCTCGCTCCCACAGGTTATTGCGCCGACTCTAAGCCTCCACCAGCCCCCACTGCTTGCTCAGGCGCTTGTCGGAAATCGGCACCTTGGTGCCCAACTGCTGGGCGAACAACGATACGCGGTATTCTTCCAGCCACCAGCGGTAGAGTTCCAGCTGCGGGTCGCGCTTGCCTTCCTGGGCATGCTTGCTGGCGCGGGCCTGGTATTGCGCCCAGAGGTTGGACAGCTCGCCGCTCCAGACCCGGTCCTTCTGTACCTGACTGCCGAGCTTCTCGAAGCGTTGCTCGATGGCCTTGAGATAACGCGGCAGCTCTTTGAGCCACTGGTGCGGGGTTTCCCGCACGAAGCCTGGATACACCAAGTGACTGAGCTGTTGCTTAATGTCGTTCAGCGCTACGGCCTGGGCCAGGTCGATCTTGCCCTTGAAGCGTTTTTGCAAGCCGTGCCAGAGTTTCAGGATGTCCAGGGTCAACCTGGCCAGGCGTTCGGCATGTTCGGTCCAGCCGCCGCGCTTGCGTTCGGCCAGGGCCGCCAGCGCGGCGCCGTCGCGCGGCAGGCTCGGCTCGCCGTCGAGAACGCAACTGTCGAGACTCGCCAGCAGGATATCTTCCACCAGACCGTCGATGCGCCCAAGTTCGCGATACAGCAGGCCCAGTTCGGTCAGGCCCGGCAGCTTGCCGCGAAGAAACTTCGCAGTTTCGGCCAATTGCTGCATGAGCAGGCGTTGCAAGGCGCGGCGATGCTGGAATTCGGCTTCGGCCGGGGTCGGGAAACGCCCTTCCTTGACCACGCCGCCCTCTTCCACCAGCGCCGGGTACACCGTCATCGACAGCCCGGCGATCTTCTGTTGGGTTTTTTCCGCCACTGGCGCGAAGATTTTCGCTTCCACCGGTTCCTGGCTCTTCGCCGTCTGCGGCACGGCCAATGCGGCCTGGCTGGCTTCGGCGAAACGCGCGGTCAGCTCGGCCAGGTCGCGGCCTTCGCCGAGGAACTTGCCTTGGCCGTCGACGATTTCCAGGTTCATGCGCAAATGGCTTTCCACTTGCTGCGCCGCTTCCGCCCAGGCTTCGTCGCTGACCCGCGCGCCGGTCATGCGCAGCAGCTCGCGCCCCAGCGACTGCGGCAGCGAGCCCTCGGCGAAAGTGATGCGCTGCAGCGCCGCCTTGACGAAGTCCGGCACCGGCACGAAGTTCTTGCGCAAGGCCTTGGGCAGGTTGCGCACCAGGGCAATGCATTTGGCCTCGATCATCCCCGGCACCAGCCATTCCAGGCGCTCCGGCGGCAGCATCGGCAGCAGCGGCGCCGGCACTCGCAACGTCACCCCATCGCGCGGATGATTGGGCTCGAAGTGATAGCTCAACGGCAACGTCAGGTCGCCGACGCGCAAGGTGTCCGGGTACAGATTGGCCGTCACCTCGCTGGCCTCGCGAGCGAGCACGTCTTCTTCGCGCATGATCAACAGCTGCGGATCTTTCTGGCTGTTGATCCGGTACCAGCTGTCGAACGTCGCGGTCTGGTGGATCTCGGCGGGCAGGCGCGCATCGTAGAAGGCGTAAAGGGTTTCCTCGTCCGCGAGGATGTCACGGCGACGAGCCTTGGCTTCGAGCTCGTCAAGCTGCTCCAGCAATCGGGTGTTGGCGCTCAGGCACTTGGCCCGGGATTGGATCTCGCCACGCACCAGTGCCTCGCGGATAAACAGTTCGCGGGACACCACCGGGTCCACCGGCCCGTAGTGCACCGGCCGGCGACCGACCACGATCAGCCCGAACAAGGTGATCTGCTCGTAAGCCACCACCTGCCCGCGCTTCTTCTCCCAATGGGGTTCGAAGTGGTTCTTCTTGATCAGGTGCCCGGCCAGCGGTTCGATCCAGTCCGGTTCGATCTTCGCCACCATGCGCGCATACAACTTGGTGGTTTCCACCAGCTCGGCGGTCATCAGCCACTGCGGGCGCTTCTTGCCCAGCCCGGACGAGGGATGGACCCAGAAGCGTCGCTGCCGCGCACCGAGGTAATCGCCGTCCTCGGTTTTCTGGCCGATCTGACTCAACAGGCCCGAGAGCACCGCCTTGTGCAGTTTCGGATAATCGGCCGGTTCCTTGTTGAGGCTCAACTGCATGTCGCGACAGATCAGGCTCAACTGGCGATGGGAATCGCGCCATTCACGCAGGCGCAAGTAATTCAGGAAGTTCTTGCGGCACCAGTTACGCAGGGGGCTGGCGGTCAGGGCCTGGCGCTGCTCCTCAAAGCCGCGCCACAGATTGACCAGCCCGGCGAAGTCCGAATCCGCATCCTTCCATTGGGCGTGGGCCTGGTCGGCGGCCTGCTGGCGCTCGGGCGGGCGTTCGCGCGGATCCTGGATCGACATGGCGCTGGCCACGATCAGCACTTCCTGTAGGCTGCCCAGTTTCGCCGCTTCCAGCAACATGCGGCCCATGCGCGGGTCCACCGGCAAGCGCGCCAGTTGACGCCCCAACGGCGTCAACTGGCTGTTGCGGTCCACCGCCGAAAGCTCTTGCAGCAGGTTGAAACCGTCGCTGATGGCCTTGCCATCCGGCGGCTCGATGAACGGGAAATCAGTGATCTCGCCGAGGCGCAAATGCAGCATTTGCAAAATCACCGCTGCCAGGTTGGTGCGCAGGATCTCCGGATCGGTAAACTCCGGCCGGCCAAGGAAGTCCTCTTCGCTGTACAAGCGCACGCAAATCCCCGGCTCGACCCGTCCGCAGCGGCCCTTGCGCTGGTTGGCGCTGGCCTGGGAAATGGCTTCGATGGGCAAACGCTGGACCTTGGCGCGGTAGCTGTAGCGGCTGATGCGCGCGGTGCCGCTGTCAATCACGTAGCGGATACCCGGCACGGTCAGCGAGGTTTCGGCGACGTTGGTCGCCAGCACCACGCGACGGCCCGGGTGGGATTGGAAGATCCGCTGTTGTTCAGCCGGCGACAGTCGCGCGTACAACGGCAGGATTTCGGTGTGTTTGAGCTGGGCCTTGCGCAGCATCTCCGCCGCGTCGCGAATCTCCCGCTCGCCCGGCAGGAACACCAGCACATCGCCGGGACTGCGGCGCTCGCTGCGCTCATGGGCGGCAATTTCATCGAGGGTGGCGAGGATCGCCTGGTCGACGGTCAAGTCGTCCTCGACGCGATTGCCCTCCTCATCCTGCTCCAGCGTCAACGGGCGATACCAGGTTTCCACCGGGAAGGTACGGCCCGAGACTTCGACGATCGGCGCGTCATCGAAGTGCTTGGAAAAGCGCTCCAGGTCGATCGTCGCCGAGGTGATGATGACCTTCAGGTCCGGCCGGCGCGGTAGCAGGGTCTTGAGGTAGCCGAGCAGGAAATCGATGTTGAGGCTGCGTTCGTGGGCCTCGTCGACGATTATCGTGTCGTAGCGTTCGAGGTAGCGGTCGTTCTGGGTCTCGGCCAGCAGGATACCGTCGGTCATCAGCTTGATCAGAGTATTGGCGTCGCTCTGGTCCTCGAAGCGCACCTGATATCCCACCAACGCCCCCAACGGCGTGCCGAGCTCTTCGGCGACCCGGCTCGCCACGCTGCGGGCGGCGATCCGGCGTGGTTGGGTGTGGCCGATCAAGCCATGCTGGCCGCGACCGATTTCCAGGCAGATTTTCGGCAACTGGGTGGTTTTACCCGAGCCGGTTTCGCCGGCAATGATCAGCACCTGATGCTTGAGCAGCGCCTCTTTGATCTCGTCGCGCTTGGCCGCGATCGGCAAATTGTCATCGTAGCGAATCGACGGCACGCTCGCCTTGCGCGCCAGCACCTGGTCGCACGATGCCTGCATCCGCGTCACCCACTGGGCCAGCTTGGCCTCGTCGGGTTTCTTGCGCAGCTCAAGCAACTGCCGCCGCAACCGGTGACGGTCGGCGAGCATGGCGTGATCGAGGTTCTTCAGCAGTTTGTCGATAGCGGGGGCTTGGTCAGTCATCAGGTACGCAGGGATCGTCGGTGTGAGCAAGGGGCGATTGTCGCAGATTTGCGGCTATCGCGCCGAGCACCAGAAGCGGCCCCCTCCCTCCCACAGGGGATTTGCGTCAAGGAATGCTTTTGTGGCGAGGGAGCTTGCTCCCGCTCGGTTGCGCAGCAGCCGCCTGGGTTTAATGTCGGTCACCAAATCGCCACGGGGATTTCGCTCAGCCACCCAGTTATTCGCTGTCCAGGTCCTTGCGCCGATACGGAAACACATCAATCACCTTCCCCGCCCGAATCGCCTCTTGCAGGCCCTTCCAGTAATCGGCGTTGTACAGCTCGCCGTGCAACTGGTCGAAGAGCTTGCGCTGCCCGGCATCGGCAAACAGGAACGGCGGAAACTCTTCGGGGAAGACATCCAGCGGCCCTATGGAATACCAGGGCTCGGAGGCCATTTCGTCTTCCGGTGTGCGCGGCTGCGGGATGTGGCGAAAATTGGCTTCGGTCAAAAAGCAGATTTCATCGTAATCGTAGAACACCACGCGACCATGGCGGGTCACGCCGAAGTTCTTCAGCAGCATGTCACCGGGGAAGATATTGGCCGCCGCCAGTTGCTTGATCGCCAGGCCATAATCCTCCAGCGCCTCGCGTACCTGGGCCTCGTTGGCGTTTTCCAGATAGAGGTTCAGCGGCGTCATCCGGCGTTCAGTCCAGCAGTGGCGAATCAGCACCGTGTCGCCGTCCACCGACACCGTGGACGGCGCTACTTCCAGCAGTTCTTCCAGGCAGGCCGGTTCGAATTTGCTCAAGGGGAAACGGAAGTCGGCGAACTCCTGGGTGTCGGCCATGCGCCCGACCCGGTCGACGCTTTTCACCAGTCGATACTTCTCGATCACCGTGGCGCGGTCGACGTTTTTCGACGGTGAGAAACGGTCCTTGATGATTTTGAAAACCGTGTTGAAGCCCGGCAGGGTAAACACGCTCATGACCATGCCGCGCACGCCTGGGGCCATGATGAACTGATCGTCGGTATTGGCCAGGTGGTTGATCAGCGCCCGGTAGAACTCCGATTTGCCGTGCTTGTAGAAACCGATGGACGTATACAACTCGGCAATGTGCTTGCCCGGCAGGATGCGCTTGAGGAAACCGATGAATTCCGCCGGCACCGGCACATCCACCATGAAATACGAGCGGGTGAACGAGAAGATGATCGACACCTGCGCTTCGTCGGTAATCAGCGCGTCGATCTGGATGCCGCGCCCTTCACGGTGCAGCAGCGGGATTACCAGCGGCCATTGGTCGTCACGGGTGTAGATGCGCCCCACCAGGTAGGCGCCCTTGTTGCGGTAGAGCACCGAGGAGAACAACTCCACCGTCAGTTCCGGGTCCTTGCAGACCCAATCCGGCAGGTTCTCGCGCAGTTGGCTTTCGAGGCGTTGCAGGTCGCCGGGCAGGTCGGCGTAGTCTTCGCTGAAGCGATAGTCGGCGAAAATCGCCGCAAGCATCCTGTCCAATTGGCCCTGGGGTTTGTAGGTCCGGGTCTGGGCCGCACGGGCACGGCGCAGGCTCGGCCGGGTGGTATGGATGAACATGGTGCCGTCGCTGATCAAGTCATGGCTGAACAGGCCGCAGAAGATCGAGTTGTACCAGGTCTCCGACAGCTCATCGTCAAACCGCAGGTCGATCAGGCTGATATAGGCGCTTTTCACCAGCGGCCAGCAACCGACATCCATCAGGGCCTCGGCAGCGAAGGTGTTGCGCAGCCTGGCCACGGTTTCGAAGACTTTTTCTTCGTACAAGTTGATGCGCGCCGCCGATGCGGCTTGCGCCTCCTGCCACTGCGCCTGCTCGAATCGGGCACGGGCGCCATCGGTGATGTGCCGGAAATGCTCACGGTAATCGTCGAAGCCGTCGAGAATCGAACGGGCGATATCGGTGGCGGGCCATGGCTGCGACATAGGGAAAACCTCGGCGGGTCATGCTTGTTATTGGCGACTGAGCTTAGAGGCCAATCGAGCGGCAACGCAACCATTGCCATCGGTGTTTGGCGGGGCGACACTTGCGGCCCGATCAAGGAAGGACGCATCTCGTGAATCTCGTCGACACCCTGCGCTTGCTGTCGCTGGCCGCCATCTGGGGGGCCAGTTTCTTGTTCATGCGCATCATCGCGCCGGTGATTGGCACGATTCCTACGGCTTTTTTCCGCGTTTCCATTGCCTTCGTCGGCCTGCTGGTCATTCTTGCGCTGATGCGTATCGACTGGAATTTTCGCGGCAAGCTGAAAGCGGTGATGGTGCTGGGCCTGATCAATTCGGGCATTCCGGCAACATTCTATTCCCTTGCCGCCCAGGTGTTGCCGGCCGGTTATTCGGCAATCTTCAACGCCACCACACCGTTGATGGGCGTGCTGATCGGCGGGTTGTTTTTCAGCGAGCAACTCACCGTGGCCAAGGTCAGCGGGGTGTTCCTCGGCCTGTTCGGCGTGGGCATCCTGACCGGTGCCGGCCCGGTGGCATTCGACCACCAGTTACTGATGGGTGCCCTCGCCTGCTTGCTCGCCACCACTTGCTATGGTTTTGCCGGTTTCCTCACCCGTCGTTGGCTCGACCATCAAGGTGGGCTGGACAGCCGCCTCTCCGCGCTGGGTAGCATGTTCGGCGCCACGGTTTTTCTCCTGCCGTTGTTCGGTTACAGCGTCATCAGCCAACCGCCGGCCAGTTGGGGCGGCTGGAGCGTCTGGCTATCGTTGCTGGGGCTGGGCCTGGTGTGTACCGCGCTGGCGTACATCCTGTATTTCCGCTTGCTCAGCTCCATCGGTCCGGTCAAATCCATGACCACGACTTTTCTGATTCCGCCGTTCGGCGTGCTGTGGGGCGCGTTGTTGCTGGATGAGCCGTTGGGGATGGCGCATTTGTATGGCGGGGTGTTGATTGCGGCGGCGTTGTGGCTGGTGCTGAAGCCTGGGGCGTCTAGCCGATAATTCATCGGTGTGGCCAAAAAAGCTTCGCGAGCAGGCTCGCTCCCACAGGGTCAATTGCAATCCTTATGGG
>NZ_JBHFJB010000067.1:88146-90591 GCF_057334555.1 Pseudomonas sp. AGC41 | reverse complement strand
CCTTATGGGAGCGAGCCTGCTCGCGAAAGCAGTGGTGCAATCAATAGATATCTATCGGCTAGCGGCGCTTACGGAACACAAACACCAACCCGACGATGATCAGCACCATCCCCAGCAGGCTCAACAACGCCAGCCGGTTGCCGAACACCAGGTAGTCCATGATCGCCGTCACTGCCGGCACCAGGTAGAACAGGCTGGTGACGTTGACCAGGTTGCCCCGGGCGATCAAGCGGTAAAGCAGCAAGGTCGCCAACACCGAGACCACCAGCCCCATCCACAACACCGGCACGATGAATCCCGCATTGTGCTCGAAGTGGAACGGTTGAAACGGCACGAACACCGCGCATAGCAAGAGCCCGGCCAGGTACTGCACCGGCAATGTACCGAGGGGATTGTCGGTGATGCGCTTCTGCATGATCGAACCGGCCGTCATGCTCACCAGCGCCAGCAATCCGCACAGCATGCCCGTCAACGACATGCCTGCCAGGCCAATGCCTTGGTACACCACCATGATCAAGCCCACCAGGCCCAGCGCCAGGCCGAACATCCGTTGCCAGGAACGCCGGCGCTCCATAAGCACCACGGTGAGGATCGGTTGTACGCCCATCAACGTGGCCATCACGCCGGGCGTAACGTTCAACTGCAGCGCCAGCAGATAAAAAATCTGATAGGCACCCAACAACACCAGGCCGGTCGCCGCCGCGTACAGCATCGGCTTGCCAGCCTTCGGCAGCTTGAACTTCAACATCGGGATCAACAGCACCAGCGCGCACAGCGCAATCGCAAAACGGATCAGCAGAAAAGCGAAGGGTGACGCGTGGGCCAGGCCCAGTTTGGAAAAGATCGCTCCGCTGCTCCACAGCAAAACGAACAGGCTCGTGGAAGCCGTCGCCAATAAGGCGTTCTTGGAAAAGGAAAACATGAAAACCACCTGTAGTCAGGCAAAAAGCCAACTCAGCCGAAGCTGAAATCCAGTCGTTTTTTCAGGCGGGCACAGGGGACGGCAACCGTTGCCAATCAGCCCTTAACGCCAACACCCGGCGGTGATACGCAGGCGTATACCGGTGAGCGACTGACAGGTGGGGGGTATTGACCGATCTGCTCGGGCTGCGGGTTCCCGCACGGCACGACGCCAGCGTTGAACGCTGGAACCACAACCGCGGTGAGTGGGAATGCAGGCATGAGCCGATCTCTTGAGGGATGGGTCCGAAGACCGAGCGCCGACTATAACCAGCGCCCGATGTGTAACGCAATGTTTAAACGAACAACCAGTAGCCCAGCGCCGTGAAGACCGCGACCGCCAGCACCGGCCGCATCACCCGATAGGCCTTGGGATGCCGGCGCTTGAATTGCTTGACCCGGCTGCTGATGCCGTCGCTGAACGTCTTGCTCCAGGCATAGGCGCGGTTGATGCCGCCGACGTGCTCGTCGTCGAGGTTCTGCGGCGCGGTGGCTCGGCCGAGGAAAGCACTGATGGCGCGATTGAAACGAGTCATCAAGGGATTTTTAAGGGGACGCTCGACATCGCAGAACAGGATGACGCGCGTCTGGTCTGTTTCATTCCTGACCCAGTGCACATACGTTTCGTCGAACATCACGTCTTCACCGTCACGCCAGGCGTAGATCTGCCCGTCGACGAAGATCCGGCAAGCGTCGGAATTGGGCGTGGACAGCCCCAGGTGATAACGCAGGGAACCGGCGAATGGGTCACGATGGGGATTGAGGTGGCTGCCCCCTGGCAACAGAGCGAACATCGCGCCTCGCACGTTGGGAATCCGGTTGAGCAGCTCGACGGTCCGGGGACACAACAACTCGGCCGACGGCAGCGGTTTGTCGTACCACTTCAAATAGAAGCGCTTCCAGCCTTTCTTGAAGAACGAACCAAAACCGGCGTCGTTGTTTTTCTCGGCGGCGCGGATGTAACCCTCGTCGAACAGGTGCATGGCTTCGTCGCGGATCACTTGCCAGTTTTCCTTGAGCAGATCCAGCTCAGGAAATTCGCGGCGATCCAGATAGGGCTTGGAGGGCACCCTGGAAAACAAGTACATCAAAGCGTTGTAAGGGGCGAACAACGCCGAGTGGTTGACGAACTGGCGCAACACCGGCAAACGCGCCTTGCCACGCAAATGCACAAAAAGCGTACTGCCGACAAACAGCAGCAACACCGAGGCCTTGGCGACAAACGAAACGCTCATTTCTTTCAACTCCTTGTTCGAATTGCGCAGCGCCATCAGCCCGACGCGGCGGCTGGCCATGTTAAATATCCTCGTGCAGATGAAACATCGTCAGACTCGACATTCACCGTTGAGGATTACGCAACAAAGCCCTTGTTAACATGCGTCAGCTGAACCTTGGCTGACGCATCGAACGATCTTCCAACCGGCCCTCCCAACGGGCGAGATGTTTTTTGTGGCGAGGGAGCTTGCTCCCGCTTGACTGCGAAGC
>NZ_JBHFJB010000067.1:83553-88098 GCF_057334555.1 Pseudomonas sp. AGC41 | reverse complement strand
CCCCCCCCCCCCCCCCCCCCCCCCCACAACAAGCCTTCTCCGTTGAGTCCAGCGTTCAGTTACTGCTGGATCTCCTGCTCGGTGAACAGGTCACTGAACAACATGCTCGACAGGTACCGTTCGCCCGAATCAGGCAGGATCACCACGATAGTCTTGCCCTGCATCTCCGGTTTTTCCGCCAGGCGCACCGCCACGGCCATGGCCGCGCCGCAGGAAATGCCGCAGAGGATGCCCTCTTCCTGCATCAGGCGCAGGGCCATGGCCTTGGACTCCTCATCGGTCACCCGCTCGACCTGATCGACAATCGATAGATCGAGGTTCTTCGGCACAAAACCCGCACCGATTCCCTGGATCTTGTGCGGGCTCGGCTTGATTTCCTGCCCCGCCATCGCCTGGGTAATCACCGGCGAAGCCTCGGGTTCCACCGCTACCGACAGGATCGGTTTGCCACAGGTGTTCTTGATATACCGCGAAACCCCGGTGATGGTTCCGCCTGTGCCCACGCCCGCGACCAGCACGTCCACCGCGCCGTCGGTGTCGTTCCAGATTTCCGGACCGGTGGTTTTCTCGTGAATCGCCGGGTTCGCCGGGTTATCGAACTGCTGCGGCATGAAATATGTCGACGGGTCGCTGGCGAGAATTTCGGCGGCCTTCTCGATGGCGCCTTTCATGCCCTTGGCCGGCTCGGTGAGCACCAGTTCCGCGCCGAGGGCCTTGAGTACCTTGCGCCGTTCGATGCTCATGGACGCCGGCATGGTCAGCATCAGCTTGTAGCCACGGGCGGCGGCCACGAACGCCAGGCCAATGCCGGTATTGCCCGAGGTTGGCTCGACGATGGTCATGCCTGGCTTGAGACGGCCTGAGCTCTCAGCGTCCCAGATCATGTTCGCGCCGATCCGGCACTTGACCGAATAACCCGGGTTGCGCCCTTCGATTTTCGCCAGGATGGTCACGCCGCGCGGTGCGATGCGGTTGATCTGCACCAGTGGCGTATTGCCGATGGAATGGGCGTTGTCAGCGTATATACGACTCATGACCGGGTCCTTAATGCAGGGGAATTAACGCTTAAAGGTAAGCCTGTTGCCAAAGGGCGTCCAGTTGCAGCGAACGTTCCAGTTGTTACATGAGTCAATGGTTTTAACAACGGAGACTACTGACATGAAGCGTCGATACAGTTGGCCACTGTGGGCCTTCGTCGCCATCGTTGCGGTGCTGGTGGCTGTGCATTTCGCCCTGCCTTATCTGGTGCGCGACTACCTCAACGATAAACTGGCGGACATGGGCGACTACCGCGGCCAGGTCAGCGATGTCGACCTCGCGCTCTGGCGCGGTGCCTACCGGATCAACGGCCTGAAAATCGTCAAGGTCGACGGCAAGATCCCGGTGCCATTCGTCGACGCGCCGCTGGTTGACCTGTCCGTGAGCTGGCACTCGCTCTGGTATGACCATGCGGTGGTGGCCGCGGTGGAGTTTACCCACCCCGAAGTCAACTTCGTCGACGGCGGGCCCAACCGGCAGAACTCCCAGACCGGCCGGGGCACCAATTGGCGCGAGCAATTGAGCAAGCTGATGCCCATCACCCTGAACGAGGTGCGGATCAGCGACGGCAAGGCCACGTTTCGCAATTTCAATTCCAAGCCACCGGTCAATCTGCGAGCCACCAACGTCAACGCCAGTTTTTATAACCTGACCAACGTGGTCGACACCGAAGGCAAGCGCGACGCCCGTTTCGAAGGCAAGGCACTGGTGGCCGAACATGCGCCACTGGAAGTCCAGGCGACCTTCGACCCATTGAGCGACTTCGAGGATTTCGACTTCCGCCTGCGCGCTACCAACATCGAGCTCAAGCGCCTGAACGATTTTGCCGCCGCCTATGGCAAGTTCGACTTCAACGCCGGCCACGGCGACCTGGTGGTCGAGGCCGAAGCCGAAAATGCCCGCCTCAGCGGTTACATCAAGCCATTGCTTCGCGGTGTGGACGTGTTCGACTGGCAACAGGACGTCGAAAACGAGAACAAGAACATCTTCCGCTCGGTCTGGGAAGCCTTGGTCGGCACAGGCGAAACAGCTCTGAAAAACCAGAGCAAGAACCAGTTCGCCACCCGCGTGGAACTCAGCGGCAACGTGCATCAGCAGAACATCAGCGCCTTCGAAGCTTTTTTGCAGATTCTGCGCAACGGTTTTGTCCAGGCCTTCAATGCCCGTTATGAACAGCCGCCGCCCTCCAAAGACTAGGTCTTGGGAGTGACAACGTAGCGACCTTTTTGCTCCGCCACCGCCCGGCCTGTTCCGCGCTGCAGGGAGTCCCAGCCCAGGCATGCGAGAGCCAGCGATCGCGGTACCGCCTCGCGGCCGCTGCTGTAGCGAGTGATACTTCGCGGACTGACTCCCAATGCTTCGGCCGCCTTGTTTAATGGCAACCCGGTTCGGGCGCGCCAATCGATGAAGATGCGGGTGTTTTCATCCGCGGCGTTCTGGGCCAATGCGCTGAAATACAAGGTGTCGGCACCGATCTGGATATCCAGGTCGGGCCACTCCACACTCCAGCCGTCGTCGCCCAGGGCTGCGCCACCAAACGCACCGCCTTCAAGCAATGGCTGCAAGCCCGGATAATTTTGCACCTCGGCGCTCAAGTCCAGCCGCAGTTGCTGACCGTCGATGAATATCAGTTCGAGACTGAACGGCGATAAAGGTTGCACGGCCATTAGCCGCGGCCGTTTCATGGGTAGCATCGTTGCCAATCCTCCAGCAGTTGCACCTGATGGGCCCGGACCCAGTCCAGCGCTTCCTTGATAATCAATGGCGGAGCGCGGCCCATCATGACTCAACGGTTTCCAGACTCAGGACGACATCCACTCCGCCACCGGTGAGGTGGACATGGGGAGGTGGATGATCCCTTTCCCGCAATTGGATGCGATAGGTATCTCTGAATCGATATTTAGTAGACATGCCATGGAATGTATCGCCAATTTGGCGATAAGCAATACTGGCAAGACGCCGAGACTGAGTCAACATGTGACGCCCCATTCAGAGACTGAATACAGCGTCTGCGTTCACAGTCGGCGGGGCTGCGCGTTATAGTCGGGCACGACATTTATTTCGCGCGCCCCGCCTCGTCAGGCCGGCGACACCGTTCGAGGAATTGCAGATGAAGTTCGAAGGCACCCGCGCCTACGTGGCCACCGATGACCTGAAACTGGCCGTCAACGCCGCCATCACCCTGGAACGGCCGTTGCTGGTCAAGGGCGAGCCGGGCACCGGCAAGACCATGCTCGCCGAACAACTGGCGGAGTCCTTCGGCGCGCGCCTGATCACCTGGCACATCAAATCCACGACCAAGGCCCACCAAGGCCTGTACGAATACGATGCGGTCAGCCGCCTGCGTGATTCACAGCTGGGCGTGGACAAGGTCCACGATGTGCGCAACTACTTGAAGAAAGGCAAGCTCTGGGAGGCGTTCGAGTCCGAAGAGCGGGTCATCCTGCTGATCGACGAAATCGACAAGGCCGACATCGAGTTCCCCAACGACTTGCTGCAGGAACTCGACAAGATGGAGTTCTACGTCTACGAGACGGACGAAACCATCAAGGCCAAGCAGCGCCCGATCATCATCATTACCTCCAACAACGAAAAGGAACTGCCTGACGCGTTCCTGCGCCGCTGCTTCTTCCATTACATCGCCTTCCCCGACCGCACCACCCTGCAGAAAATCGTCGACGTGCACTACCCGGACATCAAGAAAGACTTGGTCAGCGAAGCGCTGGACGTGTTCTTCGATGTACGCAAAGTACCGGGCCTGAAGAAAAAACCCTCCACCTCTGAACTAGTGGACTGGCTCAAGCTGCTGATGGCCGACAACATCGGCGAAGCGGTGCTGCGCGAGCGCGATCCGACCAAGGCCATCCCGCCGCTGGCCGGCGCCCTGGTCAAGAACGAACAGGACGTGCAATTGCTCGAGCGCCTGGCGTTCATGAGCCGTCGCGGCACTCGCTGAGCCTCTTCGTCCAACAAGAGCGAGGGCGATTGCCATGCTGCTTAACCTGTTCAATGAGATGCGCGCCGCCAAGGTGCCGGTTTCGGTGCGCGAACTGCTGGACCTGATCAACGCGCTGAAACAACGGGTGATCTTTGCCGACATGGACGAGTTCTATTACTTGTCCCGAGCCATCCTGGTGAAGGACGAACGGCACTTCGACAAGTTCGACCGAGCGTTCGGCGCTTACTTCAATGGCCTGGAAAAACTCGACGATCATCTCCAGGCGTTGATTCCCGAGGACTGGTTGCGCAAGGAGTTCGAGCGCTCCCTGACCGATGAAGAGCGGGCGCAGATCCAGTCCCTCGGCGGCCTGGACAAGCTGATCGAAGAATTCAAGAAGCGTCTGGAAGAACAGAAGGAACGCCACGCCGGCGGCAACAAGTGGATCGGCACCGGCGGCACCAGCCCGTTCGGTTCCGGCGGCTTCAACCCCGAAGGCATCCGGGTCGGCGACGCTGGCAAACGCCAGGGCAAGGCCGTGAAAGTCTGGGACCAGCGCGAGTACAAGA
>NZ_JBHFJB010000067.1:73954-83533 GCF_057334555.1 Pseudomonas sp. AGC41 | reverse complement strand
GAACTGGGCACCCGCAACATCAAGATCGCCCTGCGCCGCCTGCGCAAGTTCGCCCGTCAGGGCGCGGCCGAAGAGCTGGACATCGACGGCACCATCGACCACACCGCCCGGGACGCTGGCCTGTTGAACATCCAGATGCGCCCGGAGCGCCGCAACACCGTCAAACTCCTGCTGCTGTTCGACATCGGCGGCTCGATGGACGCCCATGTGAAGATCTGCGAAGAACTGTTCTCGGCCTGCAAGACCGAGTTCAAGCACCTGGAGTATTTCTACTTCCACAACTTCGTCTACGAATCGGTGTGGAAGAACAACCTGCGTCGCACCTCGGAGCGCACTTCGACCCAGGACCTGCTGCACAAATACGGCGCCGACTACAAAGTGATCTTCATCGGCGACGCGGCCATGGCCCCTTACGAGATCACCCAGGCTGGCGGCAGCGTCGAACATTGGAACGAAGAAGCCGGTTATGTGTGGATGCAGCGCTTCATGGAGAAATACAAGAAGCTCATCTGGATCAATCCGTACCCGAAGGACACCTGGGGCTACACCGCCTCGACCAATATCGTCCGCGAGTTGGTGGAAGACCGGATGTATCCGCTGACGTTGCGAGGGTTGGAGGAAGGGATGCGGTTTCTATCCAAATAAAGTCTTCCGGTGCCTGTAAGGGCCTCTTCGCGAGCAGGCTCGCTCCCACACTGAATCTTCGTCACATAAGAGGTCCACCCTGTGGGAGCGAGCCTGCTCCGGGCGGCGATCCGACGAAGCTTTTAGCGGTTTAACAACCCCCGCATACACTCCACCTGCTGCCGATGCGCCACCTCCTGCACCACCGGCCGCAACCGCAGTTGCGTTCCCGGCAGGCATTGCGCCAACCGGGCCAGGGACAGCGGTGTCAAGGCGCCCAGGCGCGGGTAACCACCGATGGTCTGCCGATCATTGAGCAACACGATCGGCTGGCCGTCCGGCGGCACCTGCACGGCGCCGAGCGGAATGCCTTCGGAGATCATCGCCGGGCCTTGGTATTCCAGCGCCGGGCCGAGCAAGCGCATGCCCATGCGATCGGCGCGACTGTCCAGCGTCCACGGTGTATTGAAGGCATCGAACAGGCTGCGTCCGCTGAACGCGCCATTTTGCGCACCGAGGATCAGGTCCAGCGGCTGCATCTGCTGAAAATCCGGAATCCGCCTGTGGGGCATCGGCCGAGGCGTTGCCGAGCCTGAATAACTCAGCTGCTCACCGCGACTCAGCGCCCGCCCCCGTCCATCCAGGCCACCGAGTTCTTCGCGCACCACCGTCGCCCGGCTGCCCAGCACCGCAGGCGCATTAAAGCCGCCGGGGGCCGCCAGGTAGGCTCGGGCACCGAGCACCGGCTGAGTGAACGCCAACACCTGGCCCTGGCGCAGGCTGAAGAAGCGCCACGACGCCACGCCCTGACCGTCTATCCGCGCGCCCAAGTCCGCACCGGCCAGCGCCAGCACACAATCCTCCTCGGCCACCACGGTAAAACCGCCGAGGGTGATTTCCACCACCGCCGCGTCCGGGGCGTTGCCCAGCATCCAGTTGGCCCAGCTCATCGACAGCCAGTCCGCCGCGCCACCCTGGGTCACGCCCAGGTGCCTGACGCCGAAGCGGCCAGTGTCCTGCAACAGGCACAGCGCTGTGCTGGCCTCGATCAACAGACGGCTCATACCTGCGCCTCCAACGGTGTGTCGTCGCCGCCCAAGGCAATGAACTCAGCGTGACCGACAGCGGCAAAACGCACCGTGTCGCCGGGCTGCATCAGGCTGTAGCCATCGCGCTCGCGGTCGAACAATTGGGTCGGGGTGCGGCCGATCAGGTTCCAGCCACCAGGCGATACCACCGGATACGCGGCGGTCTGGCGCTCGGCGATCCCGACGCTGCCCGCCGCCACCCGTTTGCGTGGGGTGTCGAGGCGCGGTGCGGCCAGCTCCTCGTCCACCAGCCCCATGAAAGCGAATCCGGGCGCGAAGCCCAGGGCGAACACCTGGTACTCGCGCTCACTGTGACGCTGGATCACTTGCGTCACCGTCAACCCGCTGCGGCTTGCCAGCAGATCCAGCTCCGGCCCGACACTTGGGTCGTACCACACCGGCAGCACATGACATTGCCCGGCGGACCGGGCATCCGGCGAGAGGTTGTTCAGCGCTTCGCCGATCAACTCGCGGGCCTGGGTCGGAGTCAGGGCGAGCAAATCGTAATGCACCATCAGGGTGGTGTAGGACGGCACCAGATCAATCAGATCATCGGCGAAAACTGCGCGCAGGCGCTCGCTCGCGGCCAGCATCCACGGCATGTTGGCCTCGGCGATTTCGTCGAACAGGCGCACCATCAGGCAGTCCACCGCCACCACTTCCACGCGTGGTTTCATGGCGCGCTCTGCCGGCCGAGGGCCTCGCGGATACGCTGCACGGCCGCCACGGAGCTGGCGTTATCGCCGTGCACGCACAACGTATCGGCGTGCAGATTCAAGGCGCTGCCGTCGCTGGCCGTCAGCGCGTCGCCGCGGGCAATGGTCAGCGCCTGCCCGATGATCACCTCGGGATCGTGATGCACCGCCCCCGGCAATTGTCGCGAGACCAGGCGACCGGCGCTGTCATAGGCCCGGTCGGCGAACGCTTCGAACCACAGGGTCAGACCGTATTCGTCGCCCAGGGCCTGGGCCGCGCTGTTGTCCCGGGTCGCCAGTAGCATCAGCGGCAACTGCCGGTCATACGCGGCGATGGCCTCGATAACAGCACGCAGTTGCGCCGGGCTGGCCATCATGTCGTTGTACATCGCACCGTGAGGTTTGACGTAGCTGACCTGTCCGCCCTGGGCCCGGCAAATACCGTCGAGGGCGCCGATCTGGTAGTGCAGCAGGTCTTGCAGTTCCTGGGCGCCATAGGCCATCGAACGGCGGCCGAAACCTGCCAGATCCTGATAGGCCGGGTGCGCGCCGATCCGTACGCCGTGGCTCAAGGCCAGGCTGACGGTCTTGCGCATGATGCTCGGGTCGCCGGCATGGAAGCCGCAGGCGATGTTGGCGCAATCGATGAAGGGCATCACCTCGGCGTCCAGACCCATGGTCCAGTTGCCGAAGCTTTCGCCGATGTCGCAGTTCAGTAGCAGGCGGTTCACGGTGAACGCTCCTGTAGGTTCTTTCTTATTGACCATGGGGATGAAGCCCCACAGGTTATCAGTCAATCAGCTTCCAACTGCTTGCCCTGGGTTTCCGGCAGGCTCAGAGCGGCCAGGATCACCACTCCATAGGACACCGCCGCGAACGCCCCGATGCCGACGCTCAACGGCACCTTCTGGCTCAGGATACCGATCAACAGCGGAAACAGCGCCGCCACCGCGCGGCCAATGTTGTAGCAGAAGCCCTGCCCCGATCCGCGGATGCGCGTGGGGAACAGTTCGGTGAGGAACGAACCCATGCCGCTGAACATGCCCGAAGCAAAGAAACCCAAGGGGAAGCCCAGCCACAGCATCACGTTGTTGCTCACCGGCACCTGCGTATACAGCAGCACGATGGTGAAGGAACCGACGGCGAACAGGACGAAATTTTTCTTGCGTCCGAGGATGTCGGACAGATAGGCGCTGATGACGTAACCCACGTAAGAGCCGACGATGACCATCGCCAGGTAGCCGCCAGTACTCAGGACGCTCAGGCCGCGCTCGTTTTTCAGGAAAGTCGGCAGCCAGGAGGTGATCGCGTAGTAGCCACCCAGCGCGCCAGTGGTCAGCAGCGAGGCTCGAATCGTCGTGAACAGAATGCCGGGGGCAAAAATCTCGTAGAACTTCGCCGGGTTCTCCGGCGTCAGCCGGGCCTTGGTCTGGTTATAGACTTCCGGGTCCTTGACCAGCCGGCGAACGAAGATCACGAACACCGCCGGCACGATGCCGAGGATGAACAATGCGCGCCAGGCGTCTTCCGGCGGCAGCACCGAAAACAGCAGCGCATACAGAATCGCCGTCATGCCCCAGCCCAGCGCCCAGCCCGATTGCACCATGCCGACCGCCTTGCCACGGTCCTTGGCGCGGATCACTTCGCCCATCAACACGGCGCCGGCAGTCCACTCGCCGCCGAAGCCGAAGCCCATCAGCGTGCGGGCGATCAACAGTTGTTCGTAGTTCTGGGCGAAACCGCAGAGGAAGGTGAAGAAGGCGAACCACAACACCGTCAATTGCAACGTGCGCACCCGACCGATGCGGTCCGAGAGAATGCCCGCCACCCAGCCGCCGATGGCCGAAGCGATCAAGGTGCTGGTGTGAATCAGCCCCGCTTCGCCAGTGCTGATACCCCACATCGCGATGAGCGTCGGCACCACGAAACTGAGCATCTGGGTGTCCATGCCGTCCAGGGCGTAACCGATCTTGCAGCTCCAGAAGGTCCGCCGTTCCTGCTGGTTGATGTTGCGATACCAATCGAACGGACCAGAACGGGCCTGGGGTTGGGGGACGCCGAGCGTGTCGGGTGCACTCATGGTGGTTCTCCACGGGTTTTATTGTTGTGAGTCTCGACGACGCTGACGTGGAGACCGTTGCCCCGATTCTTGAGCGCACGGCCGATCGCGTCCAACGAATAAAACCTTGGCCGGGTCATAAGAAAAACTTGATTGGGCAGCACATCACCCGCAAAGGCAGACCGCTTTTGTGGCGAGGGAGCTTGTTCCCGCTCGGGTGCGTAGCGCTCGCAAAATCTTCGGGCCGCTGCGCGCTGGAGCGCCAGCCCGGCCCAGCGGGAGCAAGCCCCCTCGTCACAGGAGGCTCACTGAATAATCGAGTCAGAGACCGCGCAGGTCACGCTCTTCGATAGGCCGGCTCTGGCGCAGGCGCTTGCCGCCCAACACCACCCAGTCGATCAGGCGGAACAGGCATTCGAGGCCGAACGACAGCAACATCGCGCCACTGATGCCCCAGATCATCGCCTCGGGGGTCAGCAGGATCTGGTAGCTGTAGCCGTTCCAGGTTTCCTTGCGGATGTCCGGATCGGCGGCCAGGGCCACCTGCAGCAGGCGGATGTACCACGGGCCTTGCATTGCCTGGAACTGTTTGTCCAAAGCCTGCTGGCGCACGAGCAAGGTGTTCAGGCTGTCGGCATCGCTGCGAAAAATCGGGTCTTCACTGGCGCGGTAGTGGGCCACGAGGGCCTGCATATCGCCCTTGAAGAATTGGTTGGCGGTGCCCTGAAACCCTTGCAGACCAGTCTGCGCCTCGATCAGGTGGGCCTCGACCCGCTTGGCGTAATCATTGACGAAGCCCGGCACCTGGACCCCGACCAACAGGCCCACCGCGAACAACACCAACCGTAGATAGCTGAGCAACATAACGTGACGTCCTTATTCGGTCCGGCCATGGCTGACGCATTCGCCGCGTCGCCACAGGCTCCATTGGCCCGGTTCGTAGCGGGTCCAGGTTTCGTTTTCGGTCAAGGGTTCGGTGGCAATCACCGTGACCACGTCGTTGGGCGTGGTTTCGGCCTGGAAATCGACAATCACGTCGACATCCTTCAGCCGCGCCGGGCCGAACGGTGCGCGCCGGGTGATCTGCGCCAGTTTGGTCGAGCAATAGCAGAACAGCCAGTCGCCGTCGCTGAGCAGGCAATTGAACACGCCCTTGCTGCGGTATTCGCTGCACGCCTCGATCAAGGCCGGCAGCAACTGCTCGACCTCCACCGGCTCAGGATAAGCCTGGCGCACGCGGTTGAGCAGATCGCAGAACGCCGCTTCGCTGTCGGTATCGCCCACCGGGCGGTAGAAACTCACGCCCGGCTGGAAATCGGCGAGCTGGCCGTTGTGGGCGAAACACCAGTTGCGCCCCCACAACTCCCGCACGAAAGGGTGCGTGTTGGACAGGCAGACCTTGCCGACGTTGGCCTGGCGGATGTGACCGATGACCACTTCGCTCTTGATCGGATAGCGTTGCACCAGGTTCGCCACTTCCGACTCGCTGCTGGCGGCCGGGTCCTGGAACAGGCGCAGGCCACGGCCTTCATAAAAAGCGATGCCCCAGCCGTCGCGGTGCGGCCCGGTCTTGCCGCCGCGCTGCATCAGCCCGGTGAAGCTGAACACGATATCGGTCGGCACATTGGCGCTCATGCCCAATAACTCACACATGCTCGAACCCTCGTTTGATTGGGCAGCCCGGTTACAGGCGCGGTTCGATACGCGAACGCTGGGGATTGCTCGGCACGGGTGGGCGCCCGTAACGGTCGTCACCGGCAACACCGAACGCAGGCTCGTCGTCAGGCTCGGCAGCGGCCGCCGCTTTGGCCGCGGCGGCCCGCTCCTGGCGAGCCTTGGCCGCGCGTTCGATAGGAATACGGATCAGCACCAGGACCAGATAGAGGCCGAAGGCGATCATGGCGTACATGAGCAGGTCGGACGCTGCCCGCCAGACGTTGTTGCCAACCTTGAAGAGCAGGTCCAGGGCGGCAATGGCCAGCGCCGGGGCGACCTTTTCCTTCACCGGGTCGACGATGGTCGGGCTGAACAGCAACACTGCCATCAGCAGCCGCAGCGGCTCGCGCAACCAGCGCCACATGAAGCGGGTCATGCGCATCCATACCAGGAGGCAGCCGAGGGCGGCGAAGGCGTAGAGACCCCAGGCAATCAGATAATCGTTCTCGGTCATGGTGTCCATGGCAAGGCAGGCAAAGAGGCGCTTATAGTAACGGCTTTTCGCTCGTCAGGCTGCCCCGGCATCTGCCGGATGCCCGGCGGGGCGAGTTTTTCGGTCCGGCTACCGAACTGACCCCGTCGGCCACTTGTCCCTGTTCGTATCACGCTTGAGAGTTTTTCCATGCCCCTATCCGCCCACGTTCCCGACGCCCCGATTGCCCGTAAAGCCCCTGGTGTTGACCCCTACGCCTGGCTGCAGGAGCGCGACACCGACGCCGTGCTCGAATATCTGAAGGCTGAAAACAGCTACCAGCAAGCCCGGCTCGCCGATCAGGCCGAACTGCGCGAAACGCTGTTCCAGGAAATCAAGGGACGCATCCTCGAAACCGACCTCTCCCTACCCTCGCCCTGGGGCCCTTATCTGTATTACACCCGCACCACGGCGGGTGATGAATACGCTCGCCATTACCGTTGCCCGCGTCCGGCCGATGACAGCCTGACGGTCGATGAGAGTCGTGAACAGCTGTTGCTGGACCCGAACGCGCTGGCCGGCGGCGGTTTCTTTTCCCTCGGCGCGTTCAGCATCAGCCCCGACCATCAGCGCCTGGCCTACAGCCTGGACACCAGCGGCGATGAAATCTACACGCTGTTCGTCAAGGAGCTGTCCAACGACAAGGTCAGCGAACTGTCCTTCGAAAACTGCGACGGCAGCATGACCTGGGCCAACGACAGCCTGACGCTGTTCTTCGGCGAACTGGACGATACCCATCGCCCGCACAAGCTGTTGCGCTATCGCCTGGACGGCACCGCCGCCGAAGAAGTGTTCCATGAGCCGGACGGGCGTTTTTTCCTGCATTGCTACCGTTCAAGCTCCGAGCGGCAGTTGATCCTGTCCCTGGGCAGCAAGACCACCAGCGAAGTCTGGGTGCTCGATGCGGCGCAACCACAACAACCGTTTACCTGCGTTGCGCCACGGGTAGAGCACCACGAATACGACGTCGACCATGGCCTGCTCGAAGGGCAATGGACCTGGTTCATCCGCAGCAACCGCGACGGCATCAATTTCGCCCTGTACCAGGCGCCCGATACAGGCGAAGCGCCGGCCGAAGCCGGCTGGCAGAACCTGATCCCCCACAGTGACACGGTGATGATCGACGGCCTGAGCCTGAACGCCAGCGCCATGACATTGAGCCTGCGCGAAGGCGGCCTGCCGATCATCGAAGTCCACCCACAAGGTTTACCGGCCTATCGGGTGCAATTGCCGGACGCGGCCTACAGCCTGCACGTGCAGAACAGCCTGGAGTTCGTCAGCGAGCGTATTCGCCTGCGCTACGAGGCGCTGAATCGTCCGGCGCAGATTCGCCAGCTGGACCTGGCCAGCGGTGCTCAGGTCGTACTCAAGCAAACCCCGGTGCTGGGTCCGTTTGATGCCGATGCGTATGTCAGCCAACGGCTTTGGGCGACGGCACCGGACGGTACGCAAGTACCCATCAGCCTGGTGGTCAAGCGCGAGGCCTTGGGCCAACCCGTGCCGCTGTACTTGTACGGCTACGGCGCCTATGGCGAAAGCCTCGACCCGTGGTTTTCTCATTCGCGCTTGAGCCTGCTGGATCGTGGCGTAGCGTTTGCCATCGCCCATGTGCGCGGCGGCGGCGAACTGGGCGAGGCCTGGTATCGCGCTGGCAAGCAGGAACACAAGCACAACACTTTCAGTGATTTCATTGCCTGCGCCGAACACCTGATTGCCCAAGGCTTGACCTCGGCCGATCAATTGGCGATCAGCGGCGGCAGCGCCGGTGGTCTGCTGATTGGCGCGGTGCTCAACCAGCGCCCGGAGCTGTTCAAAGTGGCGATCGCCGAAGTGCCGTTCGTCGACGTGCTCAACACCATGCTCGACCCCGAACTGCCACTGACCGTGACCGAATACGACGAGTGGGGCAATCCTGAGGAGCCGGACGTCTATGATCGGATCCGGGCCTACGCGCCGTACGAAAACGTCCGCGCCCAGGCGTATCCGGCAATGCTGGTGATCGCCGGCTACAACGACAGCCGCGTGCAGTACTGGGAAGCGGCCAAGTGGGTGGCGAAACTGCGCGCGACCAAGACCGACGAAAACCCGCTGCTGCTCAAGACCGAACTGGGCGCCGGCCATGGCGGCATGAGCGGCCGCTACCAGGGATTGCGTGACGTAGCGCTCGAATATGCATTTGTCTTGAAGGTTTTGGGCGTGGCCTGAGGAACTCTGTGGGATGGCCGGGTCTTAGCTCCATACCTGGCTCGACTGGATCAAATGTGGGAGCGAGCCTGCTCGCGATGACGGTGGATCAGCCTGCCTCAACGTTAGCTGACACACCGAATTCGCGAGCAGGCTCGCTCCCACAGGGAATCGCCTACATTCAAGACAATCCAAACCGCAGAACACGATAAGAAAAGACCGTGACGACATGTCAGAACCGACCTTACTGAACAACCAAATTCGCGACTGGCTGATGGACTGTGGTCTGTTCGACCAACTGCTGCCCGTCGACTTTGCCGCGGCATCGGGCTATTTCAGCATCAGTACCGTCGCCCAGGGCGAAGCGATTTTTCGCGAGGGCGATGCCGGCAGTTTCATGTGCATCCTTCACACCGGCCAGGTGGCCGTGCAGAAAACCGGCCCGGACGGGCAGCCCGTGACCATCGCCACGCTGCGCAGCGGCCGAGCCTTCGGCGAAATGGCCGTGCTCGACGGCGAACGACGCTCGGCCAGTTGCATCGCGGCCACCGATTGCCAGTTGTTGAACCTGGGCAAGGATTCCCTGGAAAAAATGCTCAACGACGCACCGAAGATCGCCGCCAAGATCATCCGCGCCCTTGCCGTCTCCCTGTCCAAGCGCCTGCGCATGGCTGACGGGCAGTTGCTGTCGCAGCAGGTGTAGCGTTTTCTGTCAGTTAAATACAGGACCTGTGGGAGCGA
>NZ_JBHFJB010000067.1:72364-73914 GCF_057334555.1 Pseudomonas sp. AGC41 | reverse complement strand
CTGACACACCGTTTTCGCGAGCAGGCTCGCTCCCACAGGTATTGTGGTGTTGGCGATCTACCCCCCCGGCGACTTGGCCTTCGCCGGCTTCGGCTCCATGCCCGGGATCGGCTGGTCCTTCGGCGGCCTGGGCATTTCGATCGGCGGCAACAGCGGTGGGCCGCCGCCCGGTGGGGCAGCCTTCGGCACACCGTTGGGCGTGACCGGCGGATACGGCATGGGCGTGGCGGTGCCCGGCGACCCGGGGATGCTCGGCGGGCTGACGGGAATCGTCGGCTGCTGGGCCTGGGCGCAACTTATCGAGAGCGCCGCCAGGGCAATGGCCGTTAGAATGCTGCACTTCATCAATGGCTCCGTGGCTATCGTCTGCTTTCAGGCTAGTCCCAACCGGGCCGGTCTGCCCCATTCCCATGAGATTTCCATGAAACGTTTCGTTCTGCTCGACACCACGCCCATTCCCGACAACGGCGGTGCCTTGTGCCTTTTCGAGTATGGCGAAGACTTCGTCATCAAGATCCAGGGCGGTGACGGCGGGCAGTTGATGAACACTCGCATGCACGGTTCCGAAGATGCCCTGGCCGAGATCCCCTGTCGCAAGGTCGCCGGCCGTCCCGGTTCGCGGGTGCTGATCGGTGGTCTCGGCATGGGCTTCACCCTCGCTTCCGCCCTCAAACACCTGGGCAAGAGCGCCGAAGTGGTGGTGGCCGAACTGGTCCCCGGCGTGGTGGAGTGGAACCGCGGCCCCCTTGGCGAAAAGGCCGGGCGACCGCTGTCGGACCCGCGCACAGTGATCCGCATGGAAGACGTCGCCAAAGTCCTGCAAGCCGAGCCGCACGGGTTCGACGCGATCATGCTGGATGTCGACAACGGCCCGGAAGGCCTGACCCAGAAAGCCAACAGTTGGCTGTATTCGGCCGGCGGCCTGGCCGCGTGCGCCAAGGCCCTGCGCCCCAAGGGCGTGCTGGCGGTATGGTCGGCCAGCGCTGACCGGCAGTTTTCCGACAAGCTGAAGAAGGCCGGTTTCAAGGCCGAAGAGGTGCAAGTGTTCGCCCATGGCAACAAAGGCACCCGCCACACCATCTGGATTGCCGAGAAGCTCAAGGGCTGAGCTAAACTCTGTCCAACCGTCATCAGTCTTTTTACAAAGGTGAACCCATGAGTTCGTCCACCCCACCGTCCAACACCGCCAAGCTCGATCGCATCCTCGCCGACGCCCAGCGCGACCGGGAAATGGGCTACCGTGACAAAGCCCTGAAAATGTACCCCCACGTCTGCGGTCGCTGCGCCCGTGAGTTTTCCGGCAAGCGCCTGAGCGAACTGACCGTCCACCACCGCGACCACAACCACGACAACAACCCGCAGGACGGTTCCAACTGGGAACTGCTGTGCCTGTACTGCCACGACAACGAGCACTCGCGCTACACCGACCAGCAATACTTCGGCGACGGCTCCCTGAGCACGCCGAAAATCGCCAAGGCGACGCATAACCCCTTCGCCGCGCTGGCCGGGTTGATGAAAAAAGACGAGTGAGCCCGCAAGGCCGCCTTGGG
>NZ_JBHFJB010000067.1:68592-72249 GCF_057334555.1 Pseudomonas sp. AGC41 | reverse complement strand
GCCGAAAGCGGTCAACCAGCCACCACACATCCCGAACCTGACCACCCTCCTCCATTCCCCGTATAATCGCGCCTTTTCCCAAAGGCACCCCGTCCGTGGCCAACAAACGCTACAGCTGCATCGGTCTGTTCAACCCCAAGTCACCGGAAAACGTCGGTTCGGTCATGCGTGCCGCTGGCTGTTACGGCGTCGCGTCGGTGTTCTACACCGGCAAGCGCTACGAACGCGCTGCCGACTTCGTTACCGACACCAAAAAAGTCCACTACGATATCCCGCTGATCGGCATCGACGACCTGAAAAAGATCCTGCCCCTGGGCTGCGTGCCGGTGGCCGTCGAGCTGGTGGACGGCGCCCGTCCCTTGCCCGAATACACCCATCCGGACCGGGCCTTGTACATCTTCGGCCCGGAAGACGGTTCCCTGGACAAGGACATCCGCGACTGGTGCGAAGACGTGATCTATATCCCCACCAACGGCTGCATGAACCTGGCCGCTACGGTCAACGTCGTGCTCTACGACCGCATGGCCAAAGGCAACAACACCCGCTCGGGGCCGCAATTTCGCTGACCGGCGGGAAATTCCATGGAACGACGGATTCGCTCTGGCAGTCAGCTTTATACACATCCCCACACTGGAGACAGATCATGAGCGATAACAATCCGTTAGGGCCGGTTGAGACCACCCCTTTCCAAACCCGCAGCCCGCAGAACGTGCACGGCTGGGAGCGCATTGGGTCACTGGCCGGTGGGGTGCTGATGATGGGCAAGGGCTTGCGCCGCGGCGGTGTGATCGGCCTGGCCCAACTGGCAATCGGCGGCATGGCCCTGGCCCGCGGCATCACCGGGCATTGTTCGGCCAAGACCCTGCTGGAAAAAAATCGTCAGCACCTGCACGACGCCCGCGCCCGGATCGAGCAGGCCGGCGATGAACTGAGCCGCATGAAAGCCAATGCCGAGGCGGCGACCGGCACGGCTACGGTGACGGGGAATGATTCGTTGGTTTCGCCGAAGGCTGGGCTCTGATCGGACTGCTGCGTAAAGGCTGATGGCCCCTTCGCGAGCAGGCTCGCTCCCACAGGGAGTTGGTTGATTACAAAGGGTAAGTCAACCGAAGATCCAGTGTGGGAGCGAGCCTGCTCGCGAAAGCGGTACTACTGAAGTAACCGCGTATCCAGAACGCTGGAGCCCCCGCCCAGGATGCTCTCACTGAGCTGCACAAACTCCCGGGTATCCAGCGTTTCCAACCGCATCGCCCCTTGCAGCACATCATCCAGCGAACGCTTGTTGCGGGTCTTCAGGCGAATTTCCCGGTCCAGCTCCTGCAACAGCAGCACCGCCCTGGACACCATCGCAGGGCTCACCTGTTCGCCACGCAACGTCGTGACGCCCTTGCCGTCCCGGGCGAGTCGATCATTCAATGCCTGGTAACGCTCGTCGCTCATGCCGCCGGCACGGCGCAGCAGTTCGATGGCGTAATACTCGTTGAGCCCTTCGCTGATCCAGTCGCTGCGATCATGATCGTTGATGCGCGCCAGCACCTGCACCAGTTCACGCAACAATGGGCTGCTGCCCCGTTCGCTGACCAGTGCCGGACGGCTGTGCAGGTAAATCGATTCATGGCCGCCCTGGGCGCCACGCCACATCGGATCGCCCGCGCCAACGATCAGCAGCTTGGCCGGATGGCGCGGCACGATCGCCTGCACCTGCGGCCAGACGAAGGTCAGCAGCGTCAGCACGTCCATCCGCCGCATGCCCTGGCCTCGCGGCGCAGCCACGGTCACTTCGGTCTCGCCCAGGCGCGTGCGGCGGCTGCCGAGCTTGCCGGCCAGCATCCAGCCCGTCGGCCGGTCGAACAGGCGCGTAGGATTATCAATGCGAAAACGCTGCTTGCCGATACGCGGCCAGGGCGTCTCGATGCTTTGCCAGCCACCCGGTAATTCGAATTCCAGGCGTGACACCAGTTCAGTGCCGTCCTGCTGATCCAGCCTGGCTGGCGGTACCAGGTCATCACCGCGCAGCAGCGCCCATCCGGGGGTCATGCGGGTCTCAAAGGAGCCGTTCTTGCGCGACTCGCTGAGGCGGACGCGATAAGTCAGGCTCGCCTTGTCGGCGGCTGGGCGCCAGACGCCCCGAGCTTCATGCCCGGGAGTGAGTTGCCACTGGCCGTCGGCTTTGAAATCACTGTAGCGACCATCGCTCCCAAGGTCGAAATCCAGGCTGCGCACCGCCGAGCCCCGCGCGAGCGTCAGGCGCACTTCGGCCTGGTCGCTCTGCGGCAACAGGTGGACGTGATAATCCAGATCGACTTTCTGCGCCGCCCACAGTGGTCCGCTCACTGCCAGCAGCCCGGCCGCCAGCATTCGTTTTAATCCTGCAGCCATGGGTTCTCCTGGGGTGCGATGGCGGGTGTTTCAGCCGGCGCGGAAAATCAGGTGATCTTCCCAATCCTCTTCAGCCACGCTGCCTTCGGCGAGCATGCGCCCGGATTGGGAAATGCGTTCGTGATGCACCGCGTCGCGGTCGCCGCAGACCAGATGGTGCCACAGCGGCAGGTCCTTGCCCTCGCTGACCAGGCGATAGCCGCAGGTTGGCGGCAACCATTTGAACTCATCGGCCTTGCCCGGCGTGAGCTGGATGCAATCAGGCACAAAGTCGCGACGATTGGGGTAATCGGTGCACTGACATGTCTTCAGGTCGAGCAACTTGCAGGCGATGCGCGTGTAGTAGACGCTGTTGTCGTCTTCGTCTTCGAGCTTTTGCAGGCAGCACAGGCCACAGCCGTCGCACAGCGATTCCCACTCCTGTGAATCGAGCTGATCGAGGGTTTTGCGTATCCAGAACGGTTCGACTTTGGCGGCCATGGCTCAAGCATCAACATCACGTGGTGAAAAGGCCGACAGTCTAGTGCCGGGGCCTCTCGAGGCCAAGCATTGGCGACTGTCGGTATCAGGGGGCTTGTCAGCCCGGATGTCTGGACGTAGGTTGCTTCATCTCGTTCCCGATCCCAGCCAAGGTAAGCTCATGAGCGCCAATCCTCGCATTGCCGAATACGCCATCCATCCCCAGTTCATTGAACGCTGGTCGCCCCGTGCTTTCACTGGCGAAAGCATCTGCGAAGAAACCCTGCTGAGCTTCTTCGAAGCCGCGCGCTGGGCGCCTTCGGCCTACAACTCGCAGCCGTGGCGTTTCCTGTATGCCCGTCGTGACACGCCGAACTGGGAGCGTTACCTGGGCTTGCTCAACGAATTCAACCGTGGCTGGGCCCAACACGCCTCGGCGCTGGTGATCATCGCCTCGAAAACCACCTTCGCGGTGCCCGGCGCCACCGAGGAAACCCCGGCCCAGTGCCACACCTTCGACACAGGCGCGGCCTGGGGCCACTTGGCGTTGCAAGCGAGCCTCAGCGGCTGGCACACCCATGGCATGGCCGGCTTCGACCAGGAGCTGACCCGCAAGGAACTGAAAATCCCCGACGGCTACGCTCTGCACGCGGCCGTGGCGATCGGCAAGCTGGGAGACAAATCGACGCTGGCCGACTACCTCCAGGCCCGCGAAGTCCCAAGCCCGCGCCGGCCGCTGAGCGAGCTGGTGGCCGAGGGTGATTTCACCCTCTGATCTCGACACAATCCCTGTGGGAGGGGGGGGGGGGGGGGGGGGGG
>NZ_JBHFJB010000067.1:65788-68553 GCF_057334555.1 Pseudomonas sp. AGC41 | reverse complement strand
CCCCCCCCCCCCCCCCCCTCCCACAATGGACCGCATTGAATCCGGATCAGTAACCCCGACTGAAATCCACTTCCCCGCGCAACGCTTCGCCGGCGTCATAGGCGCGCAGGTTCTCCAGGAACAGCTGCACCATCATCGGCGGCGAGGTCGGCGCCGAGCTGTGGCCGGTCAGCAATAATCCCCATGCGGTCCAGAACGGATGGCGTTGCGGCAACGGCTCCTGGCGGCACACATCGATCACCGCACCGGCCAGGTGCCCGTCCTGTAACGCTTGCACCAGGTCCGCATCGACCACGGCCACGCCACGGCCGACATTGATGAACAACCCGGTGGGTTTGAATTGCTTGAATAACGCCGCGTCGTAGATATCGTGAGTGTCCGGTGTATTCGGCAACAGGTTGATCACGTAGTCCACCTCGCCCACCAGACGGGGCAAGTCCTGCAACGCGCCAACCTCGATAAACGGCGCCAATTCCCGAGCTTCACTGGCGATGCCGTACAACTGCACGCCAAATGGCACCAGGAACTCAGCCACGCGGCGACCGATATCACCGGTCCCGACGATCAACACCTTGCGTCCCGCCAGGCTCTGGCTCTGGCGATTGTCCCATTTGCGCTCCACCTGGCTGACCAGGCGCGCCAGGACTTCGCGCTCATGCCCGAGCATGTAGGTGAGCACATATTCGGCCATGACCTGGCCAAAAATGCCCACTGCGCGAGTCAGGCGATAATCCCGGGCCAGACCCTCGGCCAGCAGCGGCGTGATGCCTGCCCAGGTCGATTGCAACCAACGGGGCTTGTGGCCCTGACGCAACAAGGTCGCCAGCAAGTCCGGCTGGCCGAGCCAGACCGGGCAATCGGCGGCCAGGCGTGACAGTTCAGCGGAGTCGCCGCTGGTCAGGATGTCGATATCGGCTGCAGCCTGGCGCAGGAGCTGGGCGTACACCGCGTAGTCGTGTTCGGCAATCAGAACGCGCATGAATCAAACCTTTCAAAAACAGTGCAGACGACCGCCGACAGAGTGTTGCTCCATCTTCGCGGCCATCCCGATAATCATTCCAGTGTTTCGAGAGCCCCCAGGACGGACGCCCAAGGCAATCAGACCGGGTCGTTGCGGCGCAGCAACTCTTCGGGCAAATGCTCGATGTACTCGTCCTCTGCCGGCGGCATCTGCAGGTGATAACCCTGGGTATCGAGGTTCTCAAGCACCTTGTTGATGTCTTCGCGGGACAATTGCCGCTCCGGGCTCAGAACCAGGTCGAAGGCATGGATCGCCTTGCCGAAGGCCGCCATCAATGGCTCAGGCACACGAGCCAATGCCTCGCTCTTGAGTACATACAGGTACATCTCGTTTTTCTTCGAGCTTCGGTAGATGGAGCAGATACGTTTCAAGGCTGTTCTCCGGCGGTGGCCAGGCTGTCGAGCAGCGGCTGGCCCATCAACTCGCGGCGCCAGCCACGCAGCGAATCGGGCAGTTGGTAAGGTCCCTCGGGGTAGCCGCTCTTGATCAGGGCTTCGAGGGTTTTCTTGCGAAGCATCAATTCAGGAGCAATGCCCAGGCGCTCGGCCTCAGCCTGGCCCAGCGCCTTGAGGCGCTTGAGCAGCGCCGCGGCCTCGATGGGCAGCGGCTCGGCCACGGCGGGCGGCCATTGTTCGGGCGGCACGCTGCCGGCACGCTTGATCAGGTCCAGCAGGAATTCGCCGTCCTGACGCACCGTGCGCGGGTGCATGTCTTCTATTTTTGCCAGCGCGCCGAGGTTATCCGGCTGCGTGCGGGCCAGGGGCCACAGCGAATGCTCGCGGAGGATGCGGTTACGTGGCAGGTCACGGGCTCGCGCCTCGCGTTCGCGCCAGGCGTAAAGCTCGCGTAGCACGGCCAATTGCGCACGGGAGAGTTTCCAGGCCAGCTTGGCGTCGCGGTAGACCTCATACGGGTCGATTTCACGCCGCAGGTTGGCCACCAGCTCGGCGCCATCCTCCAACACCCAAGCGTACTTTTCATCGGAAAGCTTCGGGCGCAACTCGACGAAAACTTCCGCCAGGTGCACGGCATCCTCGGCGGCGTAGCTGATCTGCGTCTCGGAAAGGGGCCGTTGCAACCAGTCGGAACGGGTCTCGCCCTTGGGCAACTCGATACCCAGCACTTCCTGCACCAGCCGCGAGTAACCCATCGAAAAGCCCAGGTTCAGGTAAGCGGCGGCCAGTTGGGTGTCGAACAGCGGCGCGGGCAGGCTGCCCGTCAGGCGCAGCAAGACTTCCAGATCCTCGCTGCAGGCATGCAACACCTTGAGCACCGCCGGGTTCTCCAGCAGCACGGCCAAGGGTTGCCAGTCATTGATGGTCAACGGGTCGATCAGGTAGGCACTTTTACCATCACCGATCTGCAGCAAGCCTGCGATGGGATAAAAGGTGTCGACCCGCATGAATTCGGTGTCGAGGGCGACGAACGGCAACTGTTGCCATTCGGCGCAAAACCGACCGAGGCTATCGTTGTCGCGAATCCAGTGAATATCGATGGCCACACGGCTCTCCCTTGAAGAATGGCGCGCAGTATATATCGCCGTCGGCGATTGCGAGCATCTACGGAGTAAGAGCTTAAGAGAAATCGCCTGCGCAAACGCAAGAATAGTCCTACATCAGCGATTAACTGGTCTTACGCAATACATAAACTCGCTTCAAGGCAAAACCGGGCAGGAAATCCTGATACCACTGCACGGTGAAACCGGCTTCGATAAACTCGGCTTCGACCCGGACGCGGTCGAGGC
>NZ_JBHFJB010000067.1:61778-65762 GCF_057334555.1 Pseudomonas sp. AGC41 | reverse complement strand
GCCGCCTGGGTGGCGGCTGGCCGGTTCTCAGCCGGCCCTCGATCTGGACCGAGACGATCACTGTGTCGCGGCTGACCCGATGGAATTCACGTAACAACGCCAGGCGATGCTCGCTGGCCTGGATATGCAGAAACAGTTGCAGACAAAAAATACAGTCCACCGCGTTTGCGGACAGCCCGAGGGTGAACGCAGAACTCGGGAACGTCCTGACCCGCTCAAGTAAAGCTTCGTCGTGGTGGGCGAGCGCGTGATCAAGCATTTGCGGCGACGGGTCCGCCGCCAGGATCACCCGGTTGGCATGCTCGGCCAACACCGGCCAGAAGCGCCCCGCCCCGCACGCCACATCCAGCACCAGGCCGGGCTCGCCGGCAGCCTTCAGAGCGTTGCGCACCAGTTGCTCGTCACGCCAGAACACCAGGCGCAACCGCCGAGGCGCCGGTTGACGGCACGTTTGCGCATGCTCCTGCTCGTGCTGTCGGGTGAACTCAAGCTCGACGGTCGATGGGGATTGCCCGGACATACTCACAGCTCATTAAAAATAAGTGAGCAACAGCTTAAACAGTGCCGCGTGAAAAAAAGGTGTAGGAAATTTCTACTCACGGGCCAGCACGCCGTCGATCACTGCACCGCGACAACCGGCAAACATGTCCAGCTCCTGGTGGTAGACCTTGCTGTTGACCTCCAGCAGCCCGAGCATCGAATGAAACAGGTTGTCCTGGCTGAGGGGTTTATCCCGGCTCAGTTGCAGGCAATGCGTATCGACCGAGAAGGCTTTCTGATAACCGTCGGAGAACCAGGCCAGCATCGCCACATGCTTCTGTTGCTCCGGAGCGAGCATATAAGGTGTGCCGTGGAGGAACAGGTTGTATTCGCCAAGCGACTCGCCATGGTCCGACAGGTACAGCATGGCCGTGTCGACCTTGTCCTGATTTACCCGCAGCAGGTCAATCAGGGTCGACAGCACATGGTCGGTGTACACCAGCGTATTGTCGTAGCCGTTGACGATGCTTTCGCGGCTGCAATTGTTCAACGCGTTGCTGTCACACACCGGGGTGAAATGCTCGTACTCCTTGGGATAACGCTTGAAGTATTCCGGCCCGTGGCTGCCCATCTGGTGCAACACCAGCACGGTGTCCTTGTCGAGGGTGTCGATGAACTGCTGCAGACCCTGGAGCAGGATCTCATCGCGGCATTCACTGTTGGCACACAGGGCCGGGTCCTTGAGATTGCTCACATCCTGCACCACAACCCGATCACAGGTGCCCTTGCAGCCGGACTGGTTGTCGCGCCAGATCACTTCCAGTCCAGCGCGCTTGAGCACATCCAGCAGGCCCTCTTCGTTCTTGGCCTTGCTCGCGTCGTAGTTCTTACGACCCATATTGGAAAACATGCACGGCACCGACACGGCGGTCTCCGTGCCGCAGGAATGCACGTCGGTAAAGGCAATCAGGCCGGCCTCTTTATCCAACTGCGGCGTGGTATCGCGGTGATAACCGAGAATGCCGAAGTTCTCCGCACGCGCGCTCTCGCCCACCACCAGCACCGTCAGGGATTTGTGCCCATGGGTTTGCCAGGCCGGGTTGCGCTGCGCATCCTCGCCCAACGTAACGAACGGCTGTTTGGCCGAGGCGACCTGCTCGCGCAAGTAGCCGATCGAGGCGCCAATGTAGTTGCTCGGCACCACCATCAGGTGCAACTCGTGATGATTGCGAAACAGCGAAGACAACCCTTGGTAATTGATCAGGGCAACCCCGCCCAACAGCGCAGCCGAGACGACGCCGACGAGCAACTTGCTTAATAACTCCCTGGGCCAGCGACGATAACTTATCGGTGTCTTGAACAATAACCAGGCAGGCAACACACCTAACAGCAACAGGTAGCCAAACAACTTTAATGACAACAGGTCGCGCACTTCCGTGGCATTGGTTTCGGCAAAGTTACGCAACATGCCGGCATCGATCAAAACACCGTATTGGGCCATGAAATAAGCGACCCCGGCGCTGATCATGAACAACAACATCAACAACGGTTTGAGCAGCGGACGGAACGCCACCAGTGTCAGCACCAGGTTGAACGCGCAGAAGACCATCACGGCAAACGCCACGCACAGCAACACACCGTGTCCGTCCGCCGCCGTAATGGCGAGCAGGTGTTGCCAGAGAATGGCGTTGAAGGCCACTAATAAAAAGGCACTGGCGACCAGCGTCACCCACTCGGGGCGCACGGCTTTAATAGTCAGCATGAGGGTTGGAAACTTCCTGAAAGTTGCTCTTTAAAAAGACCTGCCGTAGGCAAATGTGAAAAATTCATTTGCTACGGCAACACAAACTTTAGGCAGCTCGCCATCAATTTTTCGTGAAAAAGTTGCTATTAAATTATTTTTCAACAACTACTTTAAAACGCTTCAGGCCTGGTTCAGGTACCAACGCCAATCCTGCTCGCCAACCTCGCCCATGAACTGGCGATATTCGGCACGCTTGACCGCCAGGTAGACGCCAAGGAATTCATCACCCAACGCTTCCCGCGCCCATGTCGAAGATTCAAGGGCACGTAAGGTGGTCAGCCAGTCGGTGGGCAACAATTGGCTCGCCTGGGCGTAGCCGTTGCCCTCGACAGGCGCTCCGGGATCGCGCTGTTCGCGTATGCCTCGATGGATACCCGCCAGGATCGCCGCTGCGGCCAGGTACGGATTGGCATCGGCACCACAGATCCGGTGTTCGATGTGCCGGGAAAAGGCCGGGCCACCCGGGACTCTCAAGCTGACAGTGCGGTTGTCCACGCCCCAGGTCGCGGCCAGCGGCGCGTAGCTGTGGCTTTGGAAACGGCGGTAGGAGTTGGCGTTCGGGCAAAACAACAGCAGCGAATCGAGCAAGGTCGCGAGCATCCCGCCCACCGCATGACGCAGCAACGGCGTACCGTCGGCGGCTTCACTGGCAAACAGGTTATTGCCCTCCCGGTCGGCGAGACTGACATGCATGTGCATGCCGGAACCCGCCAGGTGATCGAACGGCTTGGCCATGAAACAGGCCGCCATACCGTGCTGGTGCGCCACGCCCTTGACCAGCCGTTTGTAGCGCACTGCGTCATCCATGGCTTGCAGGGCATCGGTGCGGTGTTCAAGGGTGATCTCGACCTGCCCCGGCGCGTATTCGGAAATGGCCGTACGGGCCGGGATGCCCTGCAGCTTGCAGCCCGCATAAAGATCAGCAAGGAAGGGCTCGATCTGCTCCAGCTCACGCAAACCATAGACCTGGGTGGAACGCGGCCTGCTCCCATCTGCGTCCCGCGCCGGTTGCGGCCGCCCCTCGCTGTCCCGTTGCGCATCCAGCAGGTAGAACTCCAGCTCCGCCGCCATCACCGGGTAATAACCCTCCGCCTGCAAGGCTTCGATCACCCGACTGAGCAGATAGCGCGGATCGGCAATGGCTGCCGGCATACCCTCCCGGGGATGCATGCCGACTTGCACGGCGGCGGTAGGAATCCGCCGCCACGGCATGCGCTGCAAACTGTCGCTGATGGGGTAGGCACGACAATCGATATCACCGACGTCCCAGACCAGGCCAGAGTTCTCCACATCATCGCCATTGAGCGTCAGCCCGAGGATCGTACTCGGCAGCGGCCGGCCACTCTGGTAGACCGCGAGCAGTTCGTCCCGATGCAGCCACTTGCCCCGAGGCACACCGTTGTTATCCACGATAAACAACTCGAACAGTTCGATATCCGGATTCTGTGCCAGGAACGCCTGGGCTTGCTGCACGGAGGCAAAAGAAGATTCGACAAGGCTCATGGGAATGCTCGTATTTTCGTGTCGGACGGGCGATCAGGCACCGTCATCCTGTGCTCGCTATCAACGAGCACGGTTCAAGGAATCAACAGGAAATACGGCCATCCGGAGGACGTGCGTGGCGACAATGCCAGAGGGCCCAGAACGCCAGTTCACAGGGCAGCGCAAAGGATGACGGGGCAAGGGCAGACGGGCGCGGG
>NZ_JBHFJB010000067.1:29973-61758 GCF_057334555.1 Pseudomonas sp. AGC41 | reverse complement strand
GACCTGGACGGTGGCGGCGCACGGCGGGTATTGGAATGCGACAGGCCAACCGTCCATAGGAGCATCACGGAAAAACATTCGACAAGAGCGTCCCATGACGCCATAAGGCGTTAAACCACGATTTGATGGAGTCTGCGTTGGCGCCGGCTAAACAATCGTTCTCTTCATAGGCCTGCCCGGAAGACCTGGCTTGAACCTCAAAGACCGATGGCAGCCTTGGCATAAGGGCCACGATCGATGTCGAGGACTTCCACGCACAGTTGCACGCTGATGCCGACGGGCCATGGGCCAAGATCCTGAATCACCGCCAGCAGGTTATCAGCGAGCTGTTTCTTGATTTCCGGTGAGCGACCGCTCAGCAAGGCCAGCTTCACATGCACGAATCCCCGCTCACCCATGCCGGTGCCGACACGAAATGTATCGATCTTCACGGCACGGCTCTTGATGTCGAACTCGGCGGCGAACTGACCGGATGCCACCAGTGCGTTATTCATGCGCAACAGCGCGACGTCGGCGTTCAGCTCGGTCAGGTTGGCGGTGTACTCCATGTGCAAGTGAGGCATGTGTTCGACTCCGTTTCGAAAAGATGATGTTGGGATGACAGTCGGCGCAACCATACCTCGACTTTGCAGTTTCAGGCAGGTTTTGTTTCGTCCATTGCTCCTGGTTCGAGTCGGTTCGAGCAAGCGCTGCAATTTCCGGAAATATCTCACAATCATTGGAAACGTATTCCCATTAGCGAAAAATTCCAGCTTGGCTAGGCTTGCCAGGACATGTTCAAGCATGTCCTGAATTCGTTAATCGCATGGAGCGAACCGATGTACTTTGAAATCTACCGACAAACCCGAGGGACCCCGACCACAGGGCAAGGCCAATGGCGCTGGCGTCTGCGAGCCGGCAACCACGAAACCATCGCCAGCGGTGAATCCTACGTGAACAAGGCGGACTGCCTGCACGTCATCGGATTGATCAAAACCGCCCGATGCGAGACACCTGTAAAGGAAATCTGAAGGCGTCCATTCGTATCACCCGAAGCTGCTCGATGAGCAGCTTTCCCTGAACGACAAGCTGCAGCTGGGATCGGTCGCACCGGACAGGTATCGTGTGCAGACAAAAGCGAGAGCCGACTTCCCATGACTCAACCCGGTAACCGTCGCGACTGGCTGCTGCGCGCGCCTGAATCGAAGAAGCTCGAGCGCATCGAAGCCTACTTCAGTGGTCACGGCTATAACGCCCATCGGCATGACACCTATGCCATCGGGTTCACCCTTGCCGGCGTCCAGAGCTTCAACTACCGGCAGAGCAAACGTCATAGCCAGCCCGGCGGAACCATCGTGCTGCACCCGGACGAAATCCATGACGGCGAAGCAGGGACAAGCGATGGTTTTCATTATCGAATGTCCTACATCGAACCGTCATTGATCCAGCAGGTGTTGGGAGGCCGGCCATTGCCTTTCATCGAAGGCGGGTTGTCGAACGATCCCCGCCTCAACGTCGCGACTCACAGGCTCTTGGGCAGCCTCGGGCATCACCTCGATCCGCTGGAGGAAGACGATGCCCTCTATGACGTGGCCCAGGCACTGGCTGACGCGGCAGGTAACCGGCGCGGACGCCGACTGCTTGACTACCCGGCAGCGGAGCGCGCGCGCCTGTTCATTCATGATGCCCTTGACCAGGCCATTACCCTGGATGACCTCGTGCAGGCCAGTGGCCGGGACCGATGGAGCCTGTCCCGGGACTTTCGCGCCCTATACGGCACCAGCCCCTATCGCTACATCACCCAGCGTCGATTGAATGAAGCCCGTCGTCTGGTGCTGCATGGCATGCCGCTTAGCGAAGCCGCACTGGCCTGCGGCTTTTTCGACCAGAGCCACATGACCCGGCTGCACACCCAGGCCTTTGGCATTTCACCGGCACGCTGGCTGAAAATGCTGCGCTAGCGGCACGCACGGCATAGCGCGAAAAGTTGCACGATCATCCAATACCCACGCAGTTTCCAGCGCTAAGGTGCGGCTCATCAACCACAGAGGAGCACGCCAGGATGACTCGATATTCCCCAATCAACTTCGCGCAGAAGTACACGCTGTTCCGCGATCAGTGGGCACCGAAAGTCGTGGCTGAAATGAATGACTACCAGTTCAAGATCGTCCGCCTCGAAGGCGATTTCATCTGGCACACCCACGCCGACACGGATGAAACCTTCATCGTGCTGGACGGTGAACTCCGTATCGACTTTCGCGATGGCGCGGTGCTGATCGGCCCGGGCGAGATGTACGTCGTCAAGCAAGGCGTCGAGCACAAGCCCAGTGCCGCGCAGGAAGTGAAACTGTTGCTGATCGAACCGCGGGGCGTCATCAACACTGGCGAACAAGTGAATGCGCGAACCGCGATCAATGACGTCTGGATCTGACCGAGCCAGGCTCAATCGTATTCCGCCTCCCGATGGTCGCCCAACAGCCGCCGTTGGCGAGGTGTCGCGGCGGCCAGCACCGCGGGATTGAACTGCCAGTGCAGGTAGGGTGAAAACTTCTGCGCGACCATCCGCCGGCCATAGTGCACCTGGAGCATGTAACGGGTGCGGTCGGCGGTCCGGTTGTCACTGCCGGCGTGCCACAGCTCGCTGCGCAATATCAGCACATCACCCGCCTGGCACAGCACCGGCTTCGCCGAACGGCCCTGCCACTGCGTTTCGCCGGCCATGGGCGCCCGCCCCGCCTTGTGGCTGCCGGGAATGACCCGCGTCGGGCTCAAGTCGGCGTCGATGTCATCAAGGTAGAACTGTGCGGTGAAAACCTGCATCGGCAGATCAAAAGAAGGCTCGGCCAACAGGCTGGTGGGCAGCTGCATCGGCAAGTAATCCAGGTGCAGCGCAGCGCCGACAAAACCGGGATGGCAGCGCCAGGCGGTCTGCCCAATGATGTGGCAATCCTCGCCCAACGCCGCCTCGGCCAGCTCGATCACCCCACCCATCTCCAGATACGGCAGCCAGAACGGGTCTCGATTGAAGACGCATTTGTAATGATCGATGACGCCGCTGTAGTCCCAGTGGTGGGGTTTCAGTTGGTCGATGGCCTGGCGTACTTCGGTGATTTGCGTGGCGCTCAACACACCGGGCATCAGGACAAAACCGTCCTGATGCAATGCTCGCAAAAGATCAGCGGTGGGCACGAGCGCAACCTGCTCAGGTCCGGAAACGACCGGTCAGCTCCGCGAGGTTCCTCGACAGGTTCGACAGCTGCTGGCTGGCGTGCATGCTTTGGGCGGAGTTCGCTGCTGCTTCGTTGGACAGGTCACGAATATCGGAAATGTTACGAGCGATCTCCTCGGTCACGCTGCTCTGCTCTTCACAGGCATTGGCGATCTGCGCGGCCATGTCGTTGATCCGCTGGATCGACCCGCCAGTGCCACTGAGCACCTGGTCGACGCCGGCGGCGCGTTCAACACTGTCGCGCGCCTTGCTGCTGCCGACCTGCATGGCCTGCACGGCCTTGGCGACACCGCTCTGCAAGCGCTCGATGCGGACCTGGATATCCTTGGTCGAATCCTGGGTACGCGCCGCCAGCGCCCTGACCTCATCGGCCACTACCGCAAAACCGCGACCCTGCTCGCCAGCTCGCGCTGCCTCGATGGCGGCGTTCAGCGCCAGCAGGTTGGTCTGCTCGGCGATGCCACGAATGACCTCCAGCACCGCACCGATACTGGACGTTTCCTGGGCCAACGCCTCGATCGTGCCCGAGGCACTTTCCACTTCGTGGGCCAATTGGCGGATCGACTCGATCGTGCTGCTGACCACCTCGGCACCGTCGCGCGATTGGCTGGTGGCCTGTTGCGCGGCGTCCGAGGCGCTCACGGCGTTATGAGCAACCTCATGCACAGCGGCGCTCATCTGCGTCGCGGCGGTGCTGACCTGATCGAGCGCCGCGTGCTCGCTGCTGATCAGTCGGTCATTCGTCGCGGCCATAGCAGCCATGGCCCGGGCTGCCGAGTCCACTTCCCCGGTTACCCGTCCGACCTCGGCAATCAACGGCTGCAGCTTGTCGAGGAAACGGTTGAACGCGCTGCCCAACTGTCCGAGCTCGTCAGCCGAACGCACTTCAAGGCGCCCCTTGAGATCGCCACCACCCTCGGCAATCTGCTCGACGCGGTGCAACAAGCGGCGCATCGGGCTCAGCACCACGAGCGGCAAGGCAACCAGAACCAGGACGCAACCGAGCAGGCCAACCAGCAGGATAACGCCCTGCTGCACACCGACCGCTTCGCCATTGGCGATGGCCGCATCACCCTCGCGATGGGACGCCGCATCTTCCAGCTCACCCAGTTTGTCGATTGAGTCTCGCATGGCTTCGAACAGCCGCTCGCTGTCACCAAAGCTCAGCGCGCTGGCGCCCTGCGGATCGCCTACCGACTGCTCGACGACCCGCCGCGATACCTGCATCCATTTGCCGAAACTGTCATTGAACTGGCTGACCAATGCCTGCGCCTCTGCACCGGGCTGCATCGCGGCATATTTCTGCACACGGTCATAGGCCTGCTTGGCATTCTCGCCATGACTGGCACTCAGCGCTTGAATATGCTCATCCGCATGGCCATCCAGCAGACTGCGCTCGGCCACAAAGGCCTGATAAAGATCGCGGTCGGCATTGAGCAACAGGCTGATGGCCGGCAGATAACGTTTGGTCAACTGCGTACTGGACTCGGTCACCTGACCGATGCCGCGCATGCCCGTCCACCCCATCAGCACCAGCAGCACCGCCAGGAACGCAATCGGCAGAGTGATTTTCCAACGAAAGCCAAGGTCGGCGAAGAACCGCAGCATGGTGTCACTCCTTACATGGGGGATAACCTGCCTATCGGCAGCCATGCCTTGAGCTATAGCCCATTAGTCTGATTGTTACAAAGATTGGCGGTCTTGAAATGCCTTGGCTAGATAGGTTCGGAGTGGTCAGGAGGGGTGACTTTTCCGTCGATACTTCCACGCCATTTCAAGGATGAATTGCATGCAGAACATACGTTGCGACCATTGCTGTCGCAAGCTAGCCACCGCCAGGGGCTTTCACGAACTCCTGATCAAATGTCCACGATGCCGGACGCTCAATCACATCAAAGGTCAGGCAACCGTCCCTAGGTACAAGGAAACGCCCGAGCAAAGAATATTTACCAATGGTTCATAACCGTAGCAACCGGCGGTTGTATCGCGCCGCGCATTGCGCAATACTTCGCGTACGTAAGCACGTACGTATAAACATACTATTAGACACACTCCCGTATGTTACGCATTGGTTATTGTGATATTTTTTCGGAGAAAAATCATGGCTGCGTTGCTTGAACGAGCTGAACAAGCCGTATCGGTTACCGCAATGGTCAGGGGCTTTAGCGCGAAGCTCAAAGAAGTATCGAGTCGTGCCACTGACCGCTTGGTCGTGTTCAAAGACAATGAACCGGCAGCCGTCATCCTGAACGTAGAGGCCTATCAGGAAATGCTTGATGAGCTTGAAGACCTGCGGATTGAAGCGACTGCACGCGACCGGTTGGCTAATTTCAACTCACAAACGGCCATTTCTCACGCTGATATGCGTGCGAGATACGCCAAGAAAGACTAAGGATTTTCGATGGCTTGGGGAGTCACATATCACCCAGATACCGAAGGTGATTTCGATCAGCTGGGATCTGCAGCTGCAAACAGGATCTTTGATGTCATCGAGCAACGGATCGTTAATGGCGAGCCAGACAAGAGCGGTAAACCCCTAAGCGGCAGTCTGGCAGGCTGCCGCCGGATCCGCACAGGCGATACGCGCATCGTCTATCGAGTTGATGGGAAGGCCATCGTAGTCTTGATCATTGCTGTTGGCGCTCGCCGCGACGGCGAAATATACGACGCTGCCAAAAAACGCGTCTGAGCCCGCATACAGCCTTTTTTTGCCGCAGATGGTTGCCCCAGAGGGTAACGTCACTTTGAAGGCCCGGAGCCCCCAACCAAGGTGCTGCGAGCACCCAGAACACTGAGTTCATGAATGCAGCAACCCCGCTGGCTTCCCCTGCCAGGACATCAGCCTGGCCGGAGCGCGAGATAGCAACCAAGACAACAGAGGGTTACGCGGCGAACAAACCGTAAGACCCTAGGGCGTTACGGCTCGAAGCCATTGAATTATCTTTCACAACTGCTGGAGTCACCGGCGGCTCATCGATTCCCAGGAGCTCAACGGTAGTAGGAGAGCCTTTGAAGAAGCGAACAACAATCTTTCGCGTACTTCATGGGCTTAGCTCCGTTATGCCTTAAAAATGCCGTAACGAAACGCCAGAAACGAAAAAGCCCCTGAAATGTTCAACCATTTCAGGGGCTTAGTCATACACAATAATGGCGGAGAGATAGGGATTTGAACCCTAGGTACTGTCGCCAGTACAACGGATTTCGAATCCGTCCCGTTCGGCCACTCCGGCATCTCTCCAGTGGCGCGCATCATACCAGCACATTTGCCGGAAGCGAACCCCCGGGCGAAATTTTTTCCGTGCTATCAGATGCTTGCGTCGATTACAGCGGAACCCCCAGGCGTTGAGCGACTTCTTCGTAGGCTTCGATCACGTCACCGAGGCCTTGGCGGAAGCGGTCCTTGTCCATCTTCTTCTTGGTGTCCTTGTCCCAGAGGCGGCAGCCGTCCGGGCTGAACTCGTCACCCAGGACGATGGAGCCGTCGCTGAACACGCCGAATTCGAGTTTGAAGTCGACCAGCAGCAGGCCGGCGTCGTCGAACAGTTTGGTCAGCACTTCGTTGACCTTGAGCGACAGCTCCTTCATGCGCGCCAGTTGCTCGGCGGTGCCCCAACCGAATGCCACGACGTGGGATTCGTTGATGAACGGGTCGCCCTTGGCGTCGTCCTTCAGGAACAGCTCGAACGTGTAAGGGTTGAGCTTCATGCCCTCTTCCACGCCCAGGCGCTTGACCAGGCTGCCGGCGGCGTAGTTACGCACGACGCATTCGACCGGGATCATGTCCAGTTTCTTGACCAGGCACTCGTTGTCGCCCAGCAGCTTGTCGAACTGGGTCGGCACGCCGGCGGCTTCGAGCTTTTGCATGATGAAGGCGTTGAACTTGTTGTTCACCATGCCCTTGCGGTCCAGCTGTTCGATGCGCTTGCCGTCGAACGCCGAGGTGTCGTTGCGAAACAGCAGGATCAAGCGGTCAGCGTCATCGGTCTTGTAAACCGACTTGGCTTTGCCGCGGTAGAGTTCTTCACGTTTTTCCATGATGGGCTCCGCTTGCTAAGTAGATGGGCTAGGCGATATGTCGCCAGTCGAGCCCTGAATCTTGATCGGCCAGTTGCAGCCAGTCCGGGTCGCACCCGAGGGTGTCGACGAAACATTGCCGGGCCAGCTGCGGCAGGTTGTTCTTGCTGCTCAGATGGGCCAGGACCAGGTGTTGCAGGCCTTGCCAGCCCAACTCGGCCACCAGGAATGCCGCCTGGTGGTTGTTCAGATGTCCGTGCTCCCCGCCAACCCGCTGTTTCAGGAAGTAGGGATAGTACCCTCGCGCCAACATGTCGCGGCAGTGGTTGGACTCGATCATCAGTGCGTCGAGGTCCCTATAACTGTCCATCACCCTGTCGCAGTACGAGCCCAGGTCGGTGAGCAATCCGAAGCGCCGCTCGCCATCACTGAACACATACTGCGTCGGCTCACGGGCATCGTGCGCCACGCTGACCACGCTGATATCCAGGGCACCGATACGCAGCTGCTCGCCACCGGCCACGAAGCCAGCCGGTTCGATGGGCTTGCGCAGGCCACCGAACGTCCCGCGACTGAGGTAGACCGGCAGATTGTAGCGCCGAGACAGCAAACCCACGCCATGCACGTGGTCGGCATGTTCGTGGGTCACGAGTAACGCGCTCAGTTGCGCCGGGTGCACACCCAGGCGCAACAGGCGCTTCTCGGTTTCCCGCAGGGAGAAACCGCAATCGACCAGCACGTAGGTGCCAGCACTGGCTATCAGCGTGCCGTTCCCCTGGCTACCGCTGCCGAGAACGGCAAAACGCATCGGATCAGCCCAGGTTGTCCTGAATCACGCCCAATACCTTGCGAGCCACATCGGCTGGCGCCACGGTATTGATGTTTTTCTCGACGGTGACCTGGACGTTGTCGCCGACCTTGCTCAGGCGAACCTGGTAACGCTCGGCGCGGGCTTCGATTTCTTCCTTGTCCGGCGCACTGCCGAACAAGCTACTGAAGAAGCCAGGCTTCTCGTCTTTCTTCTCGGCTTTTTCAGCGAGGTTGATGTAGTAGAGGCCCAGGCTGCGGTTGATGTCTTCAACCCGCCATTCGCCCTGCTCCAGCGCGCGGCCAACGCTCGACCAGGCGCGATCGAGGTCGGAGCCGACGTTGAGCACCGGGTTGCCGCTGCCGTCTTCGCTCAGGCTGACCCGGCTCGGCGTGTCGTAGTCACGGGTCGCGAGCATCGAGACCGAACCGCCCTGCTCGGCGTTACGGCTCATGCTGGCGAGCATGTCGTCGACCAGCGCGGCGTCGAGACTGGTATTGACCGAACGATTGGTGAAAGCCACGTCGGCAGTGCTGCCGGCGGGACGCTCGGCGCTGACCACGTAGATTTCACTGGTGTTGCGCTGCACGCCCGGCTCGATCCGCACGCGCACGCGGGTTTCGCTGTCGGCTGCGACGCCGGCGGCGCTCAGGCGCTTGGCCATGGCCGCGGACAGTTCATCGGAGCGCTGCCAGGTGGTGGTGAATTCGCCGGTCTGCGGGCGCTGTTCGTCCAGGCGGAAACCGTTGTCCTGGAAGAACTGGATTGCCACGGGCCAGACTTCGGCCGGTGGATGCTGGCCCATGACCCAGCTCGAATCACCGCTTTTTTGCAGGGTGTAGTCGCTGGCATCGGCCACGGCCGACAGCGGCTGTGGGCGCGGAACAACGTATTCGCCCTTGACGCTGTCGTCGGCGACGTTGCGCGGGATCGGCAGCAGCGGATCCAGGCGCTTGGCAACGCTGACATCAGGTGGCAGTTGCATCGGTGCAGTCTGTTGCGCTTCGAGGTAATCGCTACCACGGTCGCGGAAATAACCATCCGGGCCCCAGATCCATCCACAGCCACTGGTGCTGGAGATAATCAAGGCAAGTGCGGAAAGGCCGGCCATTCGCTTCATGCGGTGTAGTTCCTCAATTAAACCAGGACGCCGGACTGGCGCATGGCCTGCCGCAGCTGTTCGTGACAGGTAGTGCTCAACCAGGTGAGCGGCAGGCGGATGCCTTCGTGCATCAAGCCCATTTCGACCAGGGCGAATTTCACCGGGATCGGGTTGGCTTCGATGAACAGGTCCTTGTGCAACGGCATCAGTTTTTCGTTGATTGCCCGCGCGGTCTCGGCGTCGCCCTTGAGCGCGGCCTCGCACAGGTCGGCCATGTCGCGTGGCGCGACGTTGGCGGTGACGGAAATATTGCCCTTGCCGCCCATCAGGATCAGCTCGACAGCGGTCGGATCATCGCCGGACAGGACGATGAAATCCTCGCTCACGCCATCGAGGATGGCCTTGGCACGCGTCAGGTCGCCAGTGGCTTCCTTGATGCCGATGATGTTCGGCACGGTGGACAGGCGGATCACGGTCTCGGCCTGCATGTCGCAGGAGGTGCGGCCGGGAACGTTATAGAGGATCTGCGGGATGTCGACGGCTTCGGCAATGTGCTTGAAATGCTGGTACAGGCCTTCCTGGGTCGGCCTGTTGTAGTACGGAACGACCAGCAGGCAGGCATCGGCCCCGGCTTCCTTGGCGTTACGGGTCAGCTCGACGGCTTCGCGGGTCGAATTGGCGCCGGTGCCGGCGATTACCGGAATACGGCCATTGACTTGCTTGACCACGGCGCGGATGACTTCGATGTGCTCGTTGACGTCAAGGGTGGCCGACTCGCCGGTGGTACCGACGGCGACAATGGCGTGAGTGCCGTTTTCAAGGTGGAAGTCCACGAGTTTGCTGAGGCTGGCCCAGTCAAGACGCCCTTGTGCATCCATGGGTGTGACCAGTGCCACCATACTGCCCGCAATCATGAAACCGCTCCTGCCGGAAAAAGAGAGCGGTAATGGTACTGGCGCCAAGATGCTTGTACAAGCGAACTCCCATTCCCCTTGGCGATGGTTTTCGCTACCCTTCAGGCTTTGATCGGTACCGATAAGCTCACACGCCGGTTCCCAGCCTCCGTTTTCGTCGCTACAAGCCCCGATCCTGCGTTTGTCCTGATGCATTGGCGTTGCCCGCGATGCAGCAGAAACCCGGGCAGAGGGTTTGAACCGTTCGCTTTCGCAGGGCTGCTACCGTGTCGCGCGGCATAAAAAGTACCGACCGCTCATCGCTTTAGGAATGCTGCATGTCCACCCCCACAGTCCGCGAACAATTCCTTGTTATCAGTGCCCTTGGCGCAAACCCCATGGAGCTGACTAACGTCCTGTGCCGCGCCAGCCATGAAAATCGCTGCGCCGTCGTGACCTCACGCCTGACCCGTCATGGCGAATGCAGCGCCCTCGTGCTGGAGATTTCCGGCAGCTGGGACGCCTTGGCGCGCCTGGAGGGCAGCCTGCCGGCGCTGGCCAAGAAGCACGCCTTTACCGTCAACGTGGTGCGCAGCGCCGCGCTGGAAAATCGTCCCCAGGCCTTGCCGTATGTAGCTTATGTGAGTTCGGCCTACCGCCCGGACATCATCAACGAACTGTGCCAGTTCTTCATGGACCATCACGTCGAGCTGGAAAACCTGACCTGCGATACCTATCAGGCCCCGCAGACTGGCGGCACCATGCTCAACGCCACGTTCACCGTGACATTGCCGGCCGGCACCCAGATCAGCTGGCTGCGCGATCAGTTCCTGGATTTCGCCGACGCGATGAACCTGGACGCACTGATCGAACCGTGGCGCCCACAAAACCCAATGTAAGGAAGCGTTCATGGCCGTTGCCATCGATCAGCCGGTTACCGATTTCCAGGCGCCCGCCACCAGCGGGCAGACCATCAGCCTCGCCGCCCTGAAAGGCAAACAGGTGGTCATTTATTTCTATCCGAAAGACAGCACCCCCGGTTGCACCACCCAAGGCCAGGGTTTTCGCGACCAATACGGGCAATTCCAGGCCGCCAACACCGAAGTGTTCGGTGTGTCGCGGGACAGCCTCAAGTCCCACGAGAACTTCAAGTGCAAGCAGGAGTTCCCCTTTGAGCTGATCAGCGACAAGGACGAAGCGGTCTGCCAGCTGTTTGACGTGATCAAGCTGAAGAAGCTGTACGGCAAGGAATACCTGGGCGTTGATCGCAGCACCTTCCTGATCGACAAGGATGGCGTGCTGCGCCAGGAGTGGCGTGGCGTGAAGGTGCCAGGGCATGTGGATGCGGTGCTGGCGGCGGCTCAGGCGCTCAACCAAGCCTGAAGATCTTAGTTGTCTGCACTGGCCTCATTCGCGAGCAGGCTCGCTCCCACACTGGATTTGTGGCGTTAATCAATCCCCTGTGGGAGCGAGCCTGCTCGCGAAGGGGCCTTAAGCACCACTTCATTATTCACGTTACAACAACGGCGCCACAACCGGCTCCTTGCTCGGCCACGCATCCAGCACCGCCTTGAATAACGTCGCCAGGGGAATCGCAAAGAACACCCCCCAGAAGCCCCACAGCCCGCCAAACAACAATACCGCGCAGATAATCGCCACTGGATGCAGGTTCACCGCCTCGGAGAACAGCAGCGGCACCAGCACATTGCCGTCCAGCGTCTGGATGATCCCGTACACCGCCATCAGATAGATGAACTGGTCGCTCCAACCCCACTGGAACAGTGCGATCAGCGCCACCGGCACGGTCACGACCACAGTGCCGACGTAAGGCACCACCACCGAAATGCCCACCAGCAACGCGAGCAACGCGGCATAGTTGAGCCCCAGGGCCACAAAACCGATGTACGTGACGCCGCCGCAGATGAAAATCTCGATCACTTTCCCCCGGATGTAGTTGGCGATCTGCCGGTTCATCTCCTGGGCCACGCGGGTGATCAATGCCCGCTCGCGCGGCAGGTAGCCGCGGACCCAGCGTCCGATCATTTCCCGATCCTTGAGAAAGAAGAACACCAGGATCGGCACCAGCACCAGATAGATCATGATGTTCACCAGCAACGGCAGGCTGGACAGCGAAAACGTCAGCGCCCACTGGCCGAACTTGCCGATCTCGCCACGCACCACTTCGATGGTCTGCAGCACTTGCTCGTCCGAGACCAGGTGCGGGTAGCGTTCCGGCAGCAACAACAACAGCGATTGCCATTTGACGAGCATTCCCGGCAGTTCATTGAACAGGGTCACCAACTGGTGCCAGAGCAACGGCACGATGACCACGAGGAACACCACAAGCAGCCCCATGAACAGCGCGAACACCAGCCCTACCGCCACTGATCCGGGCAAACGCAAGCGCTCCAGGGCAGTGACCAGTCCCTGCATCAGGTACGCCAGCACCATTCCCGCCAACACCGGCGCGAGCATCCCGCCCAGCGTCAGGACCGCCGTAAACGCCAGAAACAGCAGCACTGCCAGGACCACCGCTTCCTCATCGGAGAAGTAGCGCTGAATCCAGTCGCGTAACACTTTGAACATTAAAAATCCTTAGGAACGCTGTCGGTTTTCAGGCTTTTTTCAGCCAGTAACGATAGACGCCGTTATCGTCTTCTTCGCGCAGCAGCGTATGACCGGCCAAGCGGGCAAAGGTGCGAAAGTCGCGCTGGGAGCCCGCATCGGTGGCCGTCACCTTGAGTACCGCACCGCTGGCCAGGCGATTGAGTTCCAGCTTGGCCTTGAGCAACGGCAGCGGACAGTTCAGGCCGCTGGCGTCCAGCTCGGCATCGTGGGCTACAGCATCGGTCATTGTTTCACTCCGCAACAGGTCGTCGAGCGGCCTAGAATATCTGGTCCCGGACCCGCTGTCCGGCTACAGTAAGTTCTTTGTCGACTAAGGCTTCGTGCATGACATTTCTGCGCCCCACCCTGCTGACGCTCGCTTGCCTGCTCGCCTCACCGGGCTTCGCCGACGACCTGCCGTCACTTGGCGACGCCAGTTCTGCCATCGTCTCGCCGGAACAGGAGCATCAGCTGGGCCGCGCCTGGCTGGCCTTATTGCGCAGCCAAGTCTCGCAACTCAACGATCCGCAGCTCAAGGACTATGTCGAAACCAGCGTCTACAAGCTGGTGGAGACCAGCCAGGTCAACGACCGGCGCCTGGAATTCATCCTGATCAACAGCCCCCAGCTCAACGCGTTCGCCGCCCCCGGCGGGATCGTCGGAGTCAATGGCGGCCTGTTCCTCAACGCCCAGACCGAAGGCGAATATGCTTCGGTCATGGCCCACGAACTGGCGCACTTGTCGCAACGCCATTTTGCCCGTGGCGTCGAAGCCCAACAACGCATGCAGGTGCCGATGATGGCGGCGCTGCTGGCCGGCATCGTGATTGCCGCCGCCGGTGGCGGTGACGCCGGGATCGCCGCCATTGCCGGGACCCAGGCCGCCGCCATCCAGGAGCAACGGCGTTTCTCGCGGCAAAACGAACAGGAAGCCGACCGCATCGGCATCCAGAACCTGGAGAAGGCCGGCTATGACCCGCGGTCGATGCCGACGATGTTCGAGCGGCTGATGCGCCAGTACCGGTTTGACGCCAAGCCCCCGGAGTTCCTGCTGACTCACCCGGTCACCGAGTCGCGCATCGCCGACACCCGCAACCGCGCCGAACAGGCCAAGCCGGGCGGGATCGAGGACAGCATGCGTTACCAACTGATCCGCGCGCGGGTCCAGTTGACCTATGAAGAAACCCCTGGCCTGGGCGCCAAGCGCTTCCGCGCACAGCTGGACGAGAATCCGAAGAGTGACGTGGCCCGCTACGGACTGGCGATCGCCCAGATCAAGGGCGGCCAGCTGAATGAAGCCAGGGAGAACCTCAAGCCATTGCTGGCCAAAGCGCCCAACGAGATCATCTACAACCTCGCCCAGGTGGACCTGGACATCACCAGCAACAAGCTGGCGGACGCTCAATCTCGCGTGGATCGACTGCTGAGCCAATATCCGGGCAACTACCCACTCAATCAGGTGCGCGTCGATCTGTTGCTCAAGCAGAATCGCCCCGCCGATGCGGAGAAGGCCCTGGAAACCCTGCTCAAGAGCCGCCCGGACGATCCGGATATCTGGTACATGGTGGCCGAGACGCGTGGCCTGTCGGGCAACATCATCGGTTTGCACCAGGCGCGCGCCGAATATTTCGCGCTGGTTGGCGACTATCGCCAGGCGATCCAGCAACTGGATTTCGCCAAGCGACGCGCCGGGAGCAATTTTCCTTTGTCCTCGCGCATCGACGCCCGCCAGCGTGAACTCATGGAACAAGAGCGCATGGTCAAGGACATGATGGGCTGAGCATTTACCGGGCATAAAAAAACCGCCTCGATACCGAGGCGGTTTTTTTTCAGCTCAATGCCGGCTTATTCAGCCAGCTTGAAGGTAATGAAGCTTGCACGCCCCTGGCGCAGGACGCGCATCGACACCGAGCGATTCTTCGGCAACGCCTTGGCGATGTCGGTGAACTCCTTGGCCGAGCCGATGGCCTGGTTGTTCAGGTGGGTAATGATGTCGCCGGGTTGCAAGCCAATCAACGCAGCGGGACCGTCCTGTACTTCCTTGATCACCACCCCGCCCTGCAATTCCAGGGTCCGCTTCTGCTCATCGGTGAGCTCGACCACCGCGACGCCCAGGCGATTGCTGCTGCGCTCGACGCCGGACTTGGGCAGCGAATCCAGTTCCTTGCCTTCTTCCGGGATCGCGCCGACAGTCAACTCGACATTCTTGCGCTTGCCTTCGCGAATCACTTCCAGGTTGGCCTTGGCCCCGGCCTTGAGGGCGCCCACCAGATGCGGCAAGTCGGCGGACATGACGATCGGCTGCCCATTCAGGCTGAGAATAACATCGCCCACTTGCAAGCCGCCCTTGGCGGCCGGACCACCTTCCTGGATCTGCGCCACCAGGGCGCCGGCAGGTTTCTCCAGGCCAAACGACTCGGCCAGGTCCTTGTTCACTTCCTGGATGACCACGCCCAGCCAGCCACGGCTGACCTTGCCCTCGCTTTTAAGCTGGTTGGATACATCCAGGGCCACGTCGATCGGAATAGCGAAGGACACCCCCATGAAACCGCCCGAACGGGTGTAGATCTGAGAGTTGATGCCCACCACTTCACCGTCGAGGTTGAACAGCGGCCCACCGGAGTTGCCCGGGTTGATCGGCACGTCAGTCTGGATGAATGGCACGTAGTTTTCGTTTGGCAGGCTACGCCCAATTGCGCTGACGATACCCTGGGTCACGGTATGGTCGAAGCCGAACGGCGAACCGATTGCCACCACCCATTGGCCGGCTTTCAGATTCTGCGATTTGCCGAGCTTGAGCACCGGCAGGTCCTTGCCTTCGATTTTCAGCAAGGCCACGTCCGAACGCGGATCGGTGCCGATCAGCTTGGCCTTCAGTTCGCTGCGATCTGCCAGGCGCACGAGAATTTCATCGGCGTCGGCGATCACATGGTTGTTGGTCAGGATGTAGCCGTCAGGCGAAATGATGAAGCCCGAGCCCAAGGACTGCGCTTCACGCTGACGACCACCGCCAGGCGAACGCGGCTGTGGCATTCCGCGCTCGAAGAACTCACGCAACATGGGCGGCAGTCCTTCCAGGTCAGGCATCTGCGGGTCCATCACGCGGCGCTCCGGCAGCTTCTGCGTGGTACTGATGTTCACCACGGCGGGCGAAGCCTGCTCGACCAGTTGAGTGAAGTCCGGCAACTCGACCGCCACAGCGGGAACGGCCTGACCGAGCACCAGCACGGTGGCAAAAATGGAGAGATAGGTTTTCAAGCGTGGTATCGACATACGGCTCCCGTTACGACGAGCATGGTTAAGCGATATGGAGCAGAAATACCTGGGAACGATACGCCGGTATTTTTGTTCCGCAAACAGACAAGGCCAGAGCCGAGCGGCTCTGACCTAATAGAAAAAAATTGTTTTTTTTGCAAATGAAAATGCTGACAGAAAGTTTCAGCATCTTGATCGAGCCCTCTTGCCGGCCTCTTGCGCAATCGAGCCACCCAGGCAGCGTGTTATTGAGCTGCCGCGACGTCGGAACGCATGGAGAGCGCGATCCGTTCCGCCGTACCGATAGGAATTTCGCCGACCACCGTCACCATCATCTCGCCCTGCGGCGTAGTGAGACGACGCGATACAGCTGCGGTCGGGCCAAGCTGCGTGCGGGTGTCGGTCGCGGTAGCACCGTTCAATGGCTCGAGGAACACCGAGAAACGGGCCAAACCGTCGTCATACATCAAACTACTGACCTGGATCTTGGTGTCCGGGTCTTTGCGCGCAGTGCTGCTGGTCAATTCAAAGCCGGGCGGAAGCCAGTCGGAATGCCAAGCGGTTTTCACCGTGGCGGCCTTGCCTGGATCCTGCGCAACAGCCTTGCATTCGCCACTGGCCTGCAGATCAGCGTCTGTAGGCTCGTCGATATTCAGGCGAGTGAACTGAAACCGTTCGAGCAACTGGCCTTTGTCACTGAGCAACAGTGACTTGAGCGGCAAGCCGGTCTCCTTGTCGAGATGCAGCTCGAAGCCATAGCGGTGCTGGTCCTTGGGAGTCAGGGCGACAATGACAGCCTGGCGCCCGGCCACACGCGACTTGCCAATGACGGCAAGATCATACCAATTCTTGAGTTTCTGCGGATCGAGCGCACGTGCGGCACCATCTGGCGTATTGCCCAGTCCGGCTATCAAGGTGCCACTGACGCATTGAGTTTTACCATCAATGCGCATGACCTCCTGTGCCGAACCATCGAGCTGGAGCAGCCGCTCGCGGACTTTGCCATCCTGGACGCGATGCCAGATGTTATGGGTAGAAAAACTACCGTTACGCTCGTAAACGAAAGTGCCCTGGAAGCTTTGCTGCTGCTCGGCTTGACTCAGACGATTGAGCCAGTCCTGAGCTTCACCGGCATAGGCTGGAACAACGCACCAGCCACCTACCAGCAGCGAGAAAAGAGGTATGGCGCGCATGGTCCTCCTTAACGGTTTTCCAGGCTGGCCGCACGAGCGTATGGCAGCGCGCTTTCAGTACCCTTCAACGCAGCTTGCTGGGCATGCTGACGCAGGTAGTTGGGCAACCGCTGATCATGCCAGCCTGGCTGGCCTTGCAATACGCCGCTGGTCATCGGACCGGCAGCTTCCGAACCTTCACTGTAGCCGGCCAGTACCGCCGGGCCCTTGACCTGTGGTGCTGCCAAGCCAGGCTGATTGGATTGCTGCGCCATTTGCACGCCGGCAATCTCATCCTGGTTGTACAGACGCACACCTGCCAGTACAGCTACGGTAACCGAGGCGGCAACTGCCAGGCGACCCAGGCTGCGCCATGGACCGCGGGAAGCTTTTGCCGGTACGGCTTCGTCAGCCAGCGCAGCAGAAACGGCCGCAGCGATATCCAGGCGTGGAAGCAACAAGTCCTTGTGCATCACCGCCCGGGCAATCTGGTAGCGAGCCCAGGTCTCACGGGTTTCAACATCGTCAAAGGCATTCAATACCCGACGCAATTCCAATTCGTCCGCTTCGTTATCCATCACTGCGGACAGCGATTCCTGCAGGGCTTCACGACTCATGGCGTTCCTCTCTTGGCTGTCGCCGCTGTCTCAGTTTTCCTGCAACAACGGTTGCAGGGCTTTATCGATGGCCTCCCGAGCGCGGAAGATCCGGGAGCGCACGGTACCCACCGGACACTGCATGACGCTCGCAATGTCCTCGTAACTCAGACCGTCAAATTCACGTAAAGTTAACGCCGTACGCAAATCTTCAGGCAGTTGCTGGATGGTTCGATGGACAGTGCCTTCGATCTCATCCCGCAGCAATGCACGTTCCGGTGATTCGAGATCCTTGAGGCCGTGATCGCCATCGTAGAACTCTGCATCCTCGGAGCTCACATCGCTATCCGGCGGCCGGCGGCCGCGTGAAACCAGATAGTTTTTCGCCGTGTTAATGGCGATGCGGTAGAGCCACGTATAAAACGCGCTATCCCCGCGAAAATTACCAAGTGCCCTGTAAGCCTTGATGAAGGCTTCCTGGGCAACATCCTGGGCTTCATGGGTGTCGTGCACAAAACGCACGATCAACCCGAGAATTTTGTGCTGGTATTTCAGCACTAGCAGATCGAAAGCTCGCTTGTCGCCGCGTTGGACGCGCTCGACCAGCTGCTGATCCTCTTCCTGGGTTAGCATGAACACTCCTCGATAAGCTCGAAGGAGGCTTGCATTACTAATCGTCCAAGCTTGCAAACATAGACTCGGGCTTTTCGCAAAAGTTCTCCCCCTTCCAAGCAAGTTTCCGGCGTGCACTGATCCGGCACGCACGAAAAACGCAGCACGAGATTCCCCGGCCGCGCGAATAATCTGTCGTCGGGCCTGTCGGACGGGACTTGAATCGAAGTCCTGCACCAACCTGACGCTGTTCCCTTTTGCAGACAACCGTCTATTGAACGTAGGCGCTTGGCAAAAGTTCCCGCTATTTGTAGCTCTTCGAAACGAAAATTTAGCAACCGTGACGAGATAAACAGCGTTCTGTCCTCGAAAAGGCTGCGTTGTCGCCGTTTCAGCAAAACCTTGATCCGACGAAGCGTGTCGCTTCCCTGTCGCACTGGTTCCATATTGCCATGAACGCCCGGCTATTGTGCCGATCCCCCCCTCTATATACTAGTGGGCTGCACGGCTGCCTGCCCCCGTTTAACCGGATGCCCGGCACCAGCCCCGACCCGGGACGCTTTGAGCGGAAACCATTCGAATGAGCCAACAGTTTCAACATGATGTTCTGGTAATCGGCAGCGGCGCCGCCGGATTGAGCCTTGCGCTGACATTGCCGGCGAACCTGCGCATAGCAGTGCTGAGCAAAGGCGACCTGGCCAACGGCTCGACGTTCTGGGCCCAGGGCGGCGTCGCCGCCGTGCTGGATGACGCAGACACTATCCAATCCCATGTCGACGACACGCTTAACGCCGGCGGCGGGTTGTGCAATCGCGAAGCCGTGCGTTTTACCGTCGAGCACAGTAGGGAAGCCATCCAATGGCTGATCGACCAGGGCGTGCCCTTCACCCGTGACGAGCAATCGGGCACCGAAGATGGCGGCTTTGAATTCCACCTGACACGCGAAGGCGGCCACAGCCACCGGCGGATCATCCATGCAGCCGATGCGACCGGCGCGGCGATCTTCAAGACGCTGCTGGCCCAGGCCCGGCAACGGCCGAACATCGAATTGCTGGAGCAGCGAGTCGCGATCGACCTGATTACCGAGAAACGCCTCGGCCTGGATGGGGACCGCTGCCTGGGCGCCTATGTGCTCAATCGTGGTAGCGGTGAAGTCGACACCTACGGTGCGCGCTTCGTGATTCTCGCCTCCGGCGGTGCAGCCAAGGTCTATCTCTATACCAGCAACCCCGACGGTGCCTGCGGTGACGGCATTGCCATGGCCTGGCGTTCAGGCTGCCGAGTGGCGAACCTGGAATTCAACCAGTTCCACCCCACTTGCCTGTATCACCCGTTGGCCAAGAGTTTCCTGGTGACCGAGGCCCTGCGCGGCGAAGGCGCTCACCTGAAGCTCCCCAACGGCGAACGCTTCATGCAGCGCTTCGATCCGCGCGCCGAACTGGCGCCACGGGACATCGTTGCGCGGGCCATCGACCATGAAATGAAGCGCCTGGGCATCGATTGCGTCTACCTGGACATCAGCCACAAACCCGAAGCCTTCATCAAAAACCATTTCCCCACGGTGTATGAACGCTGCCTGGAATTTTCCATCGACATCACCAAGCAACCGATCCCGGTGGTACCAGCGGCGCATTACACCTGCGGCGGGGTGATGGTCGACCAGCACGGCCGCACCGATGTACCCGGCCTGTATGCAATTGGCGAAACCAGTTTCACCGGATTGCACGGCGCCAATCGCATGGCCAGCAATTCGTTGCTGGAATGTTTCGTCTATGCCCGCTCGGCGGCGGCGGACATCCTCGAGCAGTTGCCGCAGATCGCCATACCGACCACTCTGCCGACCTGGGACGCCAGCCAGGTGACCGACTCGGACGAAGATGTGATCATCGCCCACAACTGGGACGAGTTGCGGCGCTTCATGTGGGACTACGTCGGCATCGTACGTACCAACAAGCGCCTGCAACGAGCCCAGCATCGGGTGCGTTTGCTGCTGGATGAGATCGATGAGTTCTACAGCAACTATAAAGTCAGCCGCGACCTGATCGAGTTACGCAACCTGGCGCAGGTGGCCGAATTGATGATTTGCTCAGCCATGGAGCGCAAGGAAAGCCGAGGCCTGCACTACACGCTTGACTACCCGAACCTGCTGCCCGAAGCATTGGACACTATTCTGGTGCCGCCCACCTACGCCGGCTGAACCTCAGTCGGACCCGCAGGCGCCGATGAATATCCGGCGCCAGCGCGTCGTGGGGCACGCATAACGCGCGGACCCACCGCTCGCCCCGCAAGCGAAAGCGCAGCACCACGATCATTGGCAATGCCAGGCTGTCCGGCCGCAACTGCACTGCCTGCCAGCCGCCGCCCTCGCTCCAGAGCTGCCAGCCATCGGCATCGCGACGCAAACCGCGAAAAGCCTGGCGATGAGTCAGCAATAAATATCGCGGTAGCACCCAGGCGCCATGGCCCAGGCACACCATGGCAGCAACGACTGCGAGCCAGGAAGGAATCGAGCACAGCAACAACGCGCCCAAGGCAAACACCTGAGCCAGGAGATAGGCCGCCAGCAGTTGCCCGGAGGCGCGCCAGCGGCACTCGAAGTGACTACTTGGGCTGGACACGATCCAGGATCATCCGGACCATGCGCTGCAGTTCCGGATCTTCGGATTCACTGCGCTCCATGAACCAGCCGAACATGTCCTGATCCTCGCATTCGAGCAAGCGGACGTAACACGCCCGGTCGACGTCATTAAGGTGTGGGTAGACCTCCTTCACGAACGGCACCAGCAACACGTCAAGTTCAAGCATGCCGCGGCGGCTGTGCCAGTAGAGGCGATTCAGTTCAACGTCTTCGACCATGGAGCGCTCCTCAAATAGAACGCAAGTATACAGGCCCGGCCGTAGCGGAACAGACAGCTTTGGCCGGCCGCCACCGATCCTTTGTGAACTACCCATTTCAAGGGCGTTTCCTTATGATGTCCTCCAGACTTTTTACCCTGCGATGACCCATGGCTGATTCCGCTTTTTTCTGCACCCTGTCCCACGAAGGCGTTCTCGCGGTCCGCGGCGTGGACGCAAGCAAATTTCTGCAAGGCCAATTGACCTGCAATCTCAACTATCTGAACGACAGCCGGGCCAGCCTCGGTGCCCGCTGCACTCAGAAAGGCCGGATGCAATCGAGCTTCAGGATCCTGCTTGAAGGCGACGGCGTACTCCTGGCAATGGCCACTGAATTACTCGAACCGCAACTGGCGGACCTGAAGAAATACGCGGTGTTCTCCAAATCCAAGCTCACCGACGAGAGTGCGGCATGGGTTCGTTTCGGACTGGAAGGTGCCGACCTCGCACTCAGCAACTTGGGCCTGGAGCTACCGGCCGATACTGACAGCATGGTTCGCCATGAATCCTTGATCGCCATCCGCGTCTCCCCGGGCCGCGCCGAGCTCTGGGCGCGCGCCGAACAGGCCGATACGCTGCGCACTCGCCTGAGCGCGCAACTGACCGAAGGCGACCTCAACCGCTGGCTGCTGGGCCAGGTCCGTGCGGGCATCGGCCAAGTCATGCCGGCTACGCGTGAGCTGTTCATTCCGCAGATGCTTAACCTGCAAGCCGTTGGCGGTGTGAGTTTCAAGAAAGGCTGCTACACCGGCCAGGAAATCGTCGCGCGCATGCAGTACCTCGGCAAGCTCAAGCGCCGGCTGTATCGTCTGCAGCTGGAGGCTGACGAGCTGCCGGAGCCGGGCACACCATTGTTCTCCCCCACTCACGGCAGCTCCATCGGCGAGGTGGTCATTGCTGCCCGTAGCGAACAAAACATCGAACTGCTGGCGGTGTTGCAGGCCGAAGCAGCAGAAGATGGCAATTTGCACCTCGGTGCTTTGGAGGGACCCGCGCTACAATTGCTGGACTTGCCTTACGAACTGGACCGCGACCGCGAAATCCAGCGTTGATCGCAACATTTTGTCGCAATACCCTAGAGAACCGAAATGAGCGATTTGGCGGATAAGGTCCAGCGGGATTTGGTGGCGGCCATCGATAATGATGACCTGGTCCTACCGACATTACCGGAAGTGGCCCTGCAGATTCGCCGGGCCGCCGAAGACCCGGAAATCAGCGTCAGCAACCTGAGCAAAGTGATTGGCCGCGACACGGCACTCTCTGCACGCCTGATAAAAGTGGTTAATAGCCCGCTGCTGCGCGCCACGCAGGAGGTTACGGACTTGCACACAGCCATCACCCGGCTGGGCGTGAATTACAGCAGCAACCTGGCGATCGGGCTGGTCATGGAGCAGATATTCCATGCCCGCTCCGATGTCGTCGAACAAAAAATGCGGGAAGTCTGGCGCAAGAGCCTGGAGATCGCTGGGGTCAGCTATGCGCTATGTCGCAGTTACACGCATCTCAAGCCTGATCAGGCAGCGCTGGGTGGACTGGTCCACCAAATCGGCGTACTGCCGATTCTGACGTATGCCGAAGACAACAACGAATTGCTGTCAGACCCGGTCAGCCTCAATCACGTCATCGAGACGATCCATCCCGTGCTGGGGGACAAGCTGCTCAGTGTCTGGGAGTTTCCCGAACGGCTGGTGAAGTTGCCAGGGCTGTACCTGGATTTCACCCGAGACTCGAAACAACTCGATTATGTCGACCTGGTGCAGGTTGCCGCGCTGTATTGCTACAAGGACGCCGACCATCCGCTGAGCAAGATCGATGCGTTTGGGGTGCCTGCGATCAAGAAGCTGGGCATCGACCTGGACAACCAGGACCGTTGCGCGGATCTGGAAGAAGCGCGGTCGATGTTCTACTAAGCAGACTGGGCAATGGATTGTGTTGGCCACAACGGCATCCGGCTCGGTTCATTCTGAGCCAGGAACAAAACTCACCCGCACCTTCAACCCACCCTCCTGGCCGTCATGCAGGGTGATCTGCGCCAGATGCGCTCGGCATATTTCTCCGACAATCGCCAACCCCAATCCCGAGCCAGCCACTTGCTGGTTGCGCCGATAGAAGCGCTCGAATACCCGCTCCCGCTCAGTCTCAGGAATGCCCGGACCGTCATCCTCGACCTCCAGCACCGCGGGCGCGGCGACCCGCAGGATCACGTTGCCGCCCGAGGGCGTATGGGCCAGGGCATTGTCCACCAGATTACTCAACAGCTCGTTGAGCAGCGTCGGCTCGCCCCGTAACCAGACCGATTCATCGGCCTCCAGGGCCAACGCTACCCCGCGGGCATGGGCCAGTGGTGCCATGGCCATGCCCAGTTCACGGGCGAGCTGGCTCAAGTCGAGCAGTTGCGCACCGCCTTCGGCAATCGCCCGCGCGCCGTTTTCCACCCGCGCCAGCGACAGCAGTTGATTTGCCAGATGGGTCAAGCGATCAGTGCCCTGGGCTGCGGTTTCCAGGGTTTCGCGCCAGGTCGCAGGTTCGTTGGCGCGCAAGCCCAATTCGAGACGAGCCTTGAGCGCCGCCAGCGGCGTGCGCAGCTCATGGGCGGCATCGGCAATAAATTGCGCCTGGCGTTCGAACTGGCCGCGCAGCCGTTCGGTGAAGTGATTGAGCGCACGTACCAACGGCCACAATTCGTGCTGGACTTCCACCAGCGGCAACGGCCGCAAATCGTCCGGCTGGCGCTCCTCCACCGCCGTGCGCAAACGCTCCAGCGGGCGCAACGCTGCGCTGACCGCGAACCACACCAGCAACAGCGCGCCCACCGCCAGCATGCCCAGCCGCAACAAGGTATCGGCCATCAAGCTGCGGGCCATGCTGACCCGAGCTTCTTCGGTTTCCGCCACGCGGATTTCCGCCATGCCGTTCATTTCGGGTTCGCTCACGGCCTTGAGCAGGCTCACCACGCGCACATTCTGCCCTTGGTAACTGGCGTTGTAGAAACGTGCCAGCGCCGGGTAATCGTCGGTGCGCGGCGTCCCGGGCGGCGGCCCGGGAAGATTTTCGTAGCCGGAGATCAGCTTCTGGTGGATGTCGTTGACTTGATAATAGATACGTCCGGCACTGTCATAGGCGAAGGTGTCCAGAGCCACATAAGGTACGTCCGCGCTGAGGGTACCGTCGCGCTGTGAAAGGCCGGCGGCGATGGTTCGGGCCGAGGCCAGCAGCGTCCGGTCGTAGGCGGTATCGGCGGCTTCACGACCATTCCAATAAGCGCTCAGGCCACTGGCGAGCATCAGTACCACGAGCAACGAGGCGAGGTTGCGAAGTAGCCGCCAGCGCAGGCTGTCGGGCTTATGCATCGCGATTTTCCAACAGATAGCCCAGGCCGCGGAACGTCACGATCGCCACCGCATGGCCGTCGAGCTTCTTGCGCAGGCGATGGACATAGATTTCGATGGCGTCGGGGCTGGCCTCTTCGTCCAGGCCGAACACCTGCGCCGCCAGTTGCTCTTTGCTCATCACCCGCCCGGGCCGGGCGATCAACGCTTCCAGGACAGCCTGCTCGCGAGAGGTCAGGGTCATCAGTTCCTCGTCGAGGGTAAAGCGCCGGGTGTCCAGGTCGTAGACCAGTCCACCACAGCGCTGCTGCCGCTCGCCGCCCAATACGCTACGGCGCAGCAGCGCCTTCACCCGCGCTTCGAGCTCGGTGAGTTCGAAAGGTTTGGCCAGGTAATCGTCGGCGCCGAGGTTCAGGCCATGGACCCTGTCCTTGACGTCGCTGCGAGCGGTCAGCATCAGCACCGGCAGCGTCTTGCCCCGCGCCCGCAAGCGCGCCAGCACCTCGAAGCCGTCCATGCGCGGCAGCCCCACATCCAGAATCGCCACGGCGTACTCCTCGCTGCTCAAGGCCAGGTCGGCCGCCACCCCGTCGTGCAACACATCCACCGTCAACCCCGCGCTCTTGAGGGCCTGGGCGACACTTTCGGCGAGCTGCAGATGGTCTTCGACGAGCAGGACACGCATGGGGGTTTTCCTCGATTCAGGGATGGTCGGGGCCATTCTTTGGCGCGGAGTTTACAGCCGCATTCGCCACTGTGAAGCTCAAAATCATCCTGACAGCTTTTGAAAGGTTAGCGAAAGGTTGGGCCGCTAGAGTCGCTCCACGGACAGTTTCGACTGCCGGTCGCGAAACACGTCGCGAAACGAAAAACGCCTCGAAGCGTTTTCGCCGAATAAAAACAATAAGCGGAGTATTCATCATGCTGTCCATACAGCTTCTGGCTTCAATGCCCACCCGCCATTCCTGCCCCAACCAGACTACCCTTGCCTGTGCCGCTGCGCAGACCGAACTGCCGCGTCTTTGAAACGCGTTTGCGGGTCTGCGCCGTACATGCGCTGCGAAGCCTGATTTGAAACACAAAACAACAACTCCTGTGGAGACAAAAATGAACCTAGCACTGCGTAAAGTAGCCCTTGCCGTCGGATGCCTGATGCTCGCCGGGCAAACGCTCGCCGCTGATGCATCCAAAGAGCCGAAGCGCCCCGAGTGCATCGCCCCTGCCGCTCCAGGTGGTGGTTTCGACCTGACCTGCAAACTGGCGCAAAGCGCGCTGGTCAATGAAAAACTGCTGACCAAGCCGATGCGCGTCACCTACATGCCCGGCGGTGTCGGCGCGGTGGCCTACAACGCAGTGGTCGCACAACGCCCGGCCGACGCCGGCACGCTGGTGGCCTGGTCCAGTGGCTCGTTGCTGAACCTGGCGCAAGGCAAGTTTGGCCGTTTTGATGAAACCAATGTGCGCTGGCTCGCTGCCGTCGGCACCAGCTATGGCGCCATCGCCGTGAAAAGCGATTCGCCCTACAAGAATCTCGACGATCTGGTACAGGCCCTGAAGAAAGATCCGGGCTCGGTGGTGATCGGTTCCGGCGGTACCGTCGGCAGCCAGGACTGGATGCAGACCGCTTTGATTGCCAAGGCTGCCGGCATCGACCCACGCAAACTGCGCTACGTGGCCCTTGAAGGCGGCGGCGAAATCGCTACCGCGCTGCTGGGTGGCCATATCCAGGTGGGCAGTACCGACATCTCCGACTCCATGCCACACATCCAGAGCGGCGACATGCGTCTGCTGGCAGTGTTCTCTGATAAACGCCTGGACGAGCCGGAGATGAAAGACATCCCGACCGCCGTGGAACAAGGCTACGACATCCGTTGGCCGGTAGTACGTGGCTTCTACCTGGGCCCGAAGGTCACCGATGCAGAATACGAATGGTGGAAAAATGCCTTCGACAAGCTGCTGGCCTCCGAAGAGTTCGCCAAGCTGCGCGACCAACGGGAACTGTTCCCGTTCGCCATGACCGGTCCGGAGCTGGACGCCTACGTGAAGAAGCAAGTGGCCGACTACAAGATGCTGGCCAAAGAATTCGGCCTGATCCAGTAATCGCCTCTGTTCTCGCGGCGGCACCGGCACAGTCGGCGCCGCCCAGGAGTTAGTCATGCTCGTCATCCAACGTATTATTGCCGCGGTGCTGCTGCTGGCCTGCATCGGCCTGGCACTGATGGCCTGGCCCTATCAGGCAGCCTTTTCCTATGAACCGGTTGGCCCGCGTGCCTTTCCCCTGCTGATACTCGGGCTGATGGGGCTGGCGCTGCTGTACATGCTGTTTCGTCCCACGCCCGTCGTGCACAGCGAAGACGATCCGCACCTGGACCGTGAAACCCTGCAGAAGATCGGTATCTGCGTGGCGCTGCTGCTGGTGTTCGCCGGGACCTTCGAGCCCTTGGGATTCATCCTCGCCAGCATTCTGATCGGCGTGCCGATGGCACGTCTGTACGGCGGCCGCTGGGTGCCGAGCGTGGTGATCATCAGCCTCATGGCCATTGGTCTTTATCTGTTGTTCGACAAGCTGATGGACGTGCCGCTGCCCCTGGGCCTGCTCGACGTCCTGGAGAATTGATATGGATACCCTGAATTATCTCGGCCAGGGTTTTGGCGTTGCGCTGACGCCGTACAACCTCGTCACCGCGTTGAGCGGCACGCTGATCGGTACCGTGGTCGGCCTGCTGCCGGGCCTGGGCCCGATCAACGGCGTGGCGCTGCTGATCCCGATTGCCTTCGCCCTGGGACTGCCGCCGGAGTCGGCGCTGATCCTGCTGGCAGCGGTGTACCTGGGTTGCGAATACGGCGGACGTATCAGCTCGATCCTGCTTAACATCCCCGGCGAAGCCTCCACCGTGATGACTACCCTCGATGGTTACCCGATGGCCCGCCAAGGCCTGGCCGGGGTGGCGTTGTCGCTGTCGGCGTGGAGTTCGTTCATCGGCGCGCTCATCGCTACCTGCGGCATGGTGCTGTTCGCGCCGTTGCTGGCCAAATGGGCGATTGCCTTCGGACCGGCGGAGTATTTCGTATTGATGGTGTTCGCCATTGTCTGCCTCGGCGGCATGGCCGGTGACCGCCCGCTCAAGACGTTCATTGCGGCGCTGATCGGTTTGTTCCTGTCCTGCGTCGGCATCGATGCCAACAGCGGCGTGTACCGTTTTACCGGTGACAACATCCATTTGACCGATGGCATCCAGTTCGTCGTGCTGGTGCTGGGCCTGTTCTCCATCAGCGAGATTCTGTTGCTGCTGGAAAAAACCCACCGCGGTCAGGAAGCGGTGAAAGCCACCGGACGGATGATGTTCAACTTCAAGGAAGCGGCCTCGGTGTTCTGGGTGAACATCCGTTGTGGCGTGCTCGGTTTCATCATGGGTGTATTGCCTGGCGCGGGCGCGACCCTGGCCAGTGCCGTGGCCTACATGACCGAGAAACGCATGGCCGGCGCCAGTGGGACGTTCGGCCAGGGCGACAAGCGTGGCCTCGCGGCCCCGGAAACCGCCATCGGCGGCGCGGCCTGCGGCGCACTGGTGCCGATGCTGACCCTTGGCGTACCGGGTTCGGGCACCACGGCGGTGATGATCGGCGCGCTGTCGCTCTATAACATCACGCCCGGCCCGCTGCTGTTCCAGCAACAACCGGACATCGTCTGGGGCCTGATCGCTTCGTTGTTCATCGCCAACGTCATGCTGGTGATCCTCAACATTCCGATGATCCGCGTCTTCACCCGCATCCTGGCCGTGCCGAACTGGGCACTGGTCCCGGTGATCGCGATCATTACCGGGATCGGCGTCTACGCGGTGCACGCCACAACGTTCGACCTGTTCCTGATGATTGGTATCGGTATCTTCGGTTACATCCTGCGCAAGCTGGATTTCCCGCTGTCACCCGTGCTGCTGGGCTTCATCCTTGGCGGTCTGATGGAGCAGAACCTGCGTCGTGCATTGTCGATTTCCAATGGCGCGTTGGAAATTCTCTGGTCCAGCCCGATCACCTTCGGCTGCTGGGTCCTGACGGCAATCATGCTGTTCCTGCCTCTGCTGCGCATCTGGCGTCGTCGCAGCGCCCAGCGTCGTGCCCTGGCCAATGTCTGAGGCAACAACTTTCAGACAATGGTGGGGAACGCCGCTGGTCGGTCTGGCCGGCGGTTATCTGGCCAGCCTGATCGGCTGGCCCTTGCCCTGGATGGTCGGCTCGCTGTTGGCGATCATCCTGGTGCGCTGTCTGACTCCCTGGCAATTGATGGAAATCCCCGGCGGCCGCAAATGCGGCCAATGGGTGGTGGGCATCGGTATCGGCCTGCACTTTACGCCGGTGGTGATGGAACAAGTCCTCAGCCATTTCGGCCTGATTTTTTTCGGCGCGCTGATCACCAGCGTGTCCAGCGTGGTGAGTGTCTGGCTGATGCGCCGCACCGGTGAAGACCGCGCCACAGCCTTCTTCTCCAGCATGCCGGGCGGTTCCGGCGAGATGGTCAACCTCGGCGCTCGCAATGGCGCGATGCTCAGCCATGTCGCCGCGGGCCAGAGCCTGCGTGTGCTGGTGGTGGTGTTGTGCGTGCCGGCTGCCTTCAAGTATCTGCTCGGTGACGGCACCCCGGTGCAACACGCCACGACGGTGGATTGGTTGTGGCTGGCGGTTCTGTTCCCAGCGGGTGCCCTGCTCGCCTGGATCTGGGAGCGCTTGCGCCAACCCAATCCATGGCTGTTCGGCCCCTTGTTGGTCAGCGCGGCGGTGAGCATCGGCTGGGATTTGCACATCGGCCTGCCCGACGGTGGCAGCCAGATCGGCCAATGGCTGATCGGCAGCGGCCTGGGCTGCCATTTCAACCGGCAGTTCTTCCGCCGCGCACCGTCGTTCATGGGGCGCACCTTGATTGGAACGGTGCTGACCATGCTGATCGCCACGCTTGCGGCCCTGGGCCTGAGCACCTTGACCCACCTGGACTTGCGTTCGCTGACCCTGGGCATGATGCCCGGCGGTATCGCCGAAATGAGCCTGACGGCGGAGACGCTGCAACTGTCGGTGCCGTTGGTGACGGCGCTGCAGGTGATGCGGCTGCTGTTCGTGCTGTTTCTGGCGGAGCCGCTGTTCAGGTATTGGGTTCGCAGGCCGGATCCGGACTTGTAGGCCGGGGTTGCCCTCTTCGCGAGCAGGCTCGCTCCCACAGAGTTTTGAGGAGAAACACAAATTCAATGTGGGAGCGAGCCTGCTCGCGAAGGGGCCCTTATTGCCGACCGCTTAAACCGGCGGCAACCGCCAATCGATCGGCTGCTCGCCATGCTGCTGGAGAAACTTGTTGGTCCGGCTGAAATGCCCGCAGCCGATAAAGCCCCGATGGGCTGACAGCGGTGACGGGTGGACCGAAGTCAACACCAGATGCTTGGTCGCATCGATCAGCTTCTGCTTGCTCTGGGCATGAGCGCCCCACAGCAGGAATACCAGGTGCGGCTGGTGTTCGCTGACCACTTCGATGACCTTGTCGGTAAAGTGCTGCCAGCCTTTTTTAGCGTGGGCATTGGCATTGGCGCGCTCCACGGTCAAGGTCGTGTTGAGCAACAACACGCCCTGGTCGGCCCAACTCTGCAGATAGCCATGGTTGGGAATATCGATGTTCAGGTCGCGCTTCAATTCCTTGTAGATGTTCACCAGCGACGGCGGCGTCGGCACGCCCGGCTGCACCGAAAAGCACAAGCCGTGGGCCTGGCCCGGGCCGTGGTACGGATCCTGACCGAGGATCACCACCTTGACCTTGTCCAGCGGCGTGGAATTGAGGGCGTTGAAAATCAGCGGGGCCGGCGGATAGATTTCCTTGCCGGCGGTGTATTCACTGCGCAAGAACTCGCGCAACTCCGCCATATACGGCTGGTCGAACTCGGCACGCAGTGCCTGCTTCCAGCTGGGTTCGAGTTTGATACGGTCGTCAGCGGTCATGGTTGCACCCGGAAGAAACAATGGGCGCACCCTAGGAAAGCCTACAGGGCTTGTCAATTGATCTGACGCCGATCCGGCACTTTCCCCCACAGCAGTCATACTGATCATTCAATTTTCCGATCGAGGTCACGATGAATCTGCACTTCGAAGAACTGACCGGCATCAACGGGGCGCGCCTGGGCGTCGCCACCCTGGATGCTGAAAAATCCTTGAACGCCCTTTCCCTGCCGATGATCAACGCCCTGCGCGATCGCCTCGACGCCTGGGCCCGGGAACCGCAGATTGTCTGTGTGCTGTTGCGCGGCAACGGTGCCAAGGCCTTCTGCGCCGGTGGCGAGGTGCGCAGCCTGGTCGAAGCGTGTCGCGCCCACCCCGGCGAAGTGCCGCCGCTGGCGGCGCAGTTTTTCGCTGCCGAATACCGGTTGGACTTCAACCTGCACACGTATCCGAAACCGTTGATCTGCTGGGGGCATGGCTATGTACTCGGCGGCGGCATGGGCCTGCTGCAAGGCGCCAGCACGCGAATCGTCACGCCGAGCAGTCGCCTGGCGATGCCGGAAATCAGCATCGGCTTGTATCCGGACGTCGGCGCCAGTTGGTTCCTGTCGCGCCTGCCGGGCAAGCTTGGCCTGTTCCTGGGCCTGACCGGTGCTCACATGAACGCTCGGGATGCCATCGACCTGGGCCTGGCCGATCGCTTTCTACTCGATGAGCAGCAGGATGACCTGATCGAAGGCCTGTTGCAGCTCAACTGGCAGGAACAGACCGAGATGCAGCTCAACAGCCTGCTCAAGGCCCTGCAGCAGGAAGCTCTGCCGCAACAGCCCGAAGCCCAGTGGTTGCCGCGTCGGCAGCAAATCGATGAGTGGCTGGATGTCAGCGACGTGCGCTGTGCCTGGAAAGCCCTGAGCCTGCTGGTGGATCATTCGGACCCATTGATCGCCCGGGCAGCCAGGACCATGACCGAAGGCTCGCCGCTGACGGCGCACCTGGTCTGGGAGCAGATCAGCCGCGCCCGCCATTTGTCATTGGCCGGTGTGTTCCGCATGGAATACACCCTGAGCCTCAATTGCTGTCGTCATCCGGAATTCAGCGAAGGCGTGCGTGCGCGGTTGATCGACAAGGACCACAAGCCTCGCTGGCATTGGCCGGATATCAATCATGTGCCGCAAGCGGCGGTCGAGGCGCACTTTCACAAAGTGTGGGAGGGGCGGCATCCGTTGGCGGATTTGTCCAATGAATAACGGACGCGCCTTTGGCGGACAACTGCCCCTGTGGGAGCGAGCCTGCTCGCGAAGGCGTCGGATCAATCAGCCTTCATG
>NZ_JBHFJB010000067.1:28867-29953 GCF_057334555.1 Pseudomonas sp. AGC41 | reverse complement strand
CGCTCCCACAAGGGCTAGAGGATTAGCGTTATGGCAGGCACAAAAAAGCGGCGCTTCATGCGCCGCTTTTTTCTGCCGATCCGTCAGCGGTGACCGCCCCGTCCGTCATGACCACGTCCATCATGGCCACGGCCGCGATGATCATGGCCACGGTCACGTCCGCCCCGACCGCGACGGTCGTCATTCCAGCCGCCCCGGTCCCGGCCATCCCAACCGCCCCGATGCGGATAAGGACGGTACGCCGCTCGCGGTGGCGAGTAATAGCGCGGGCCATGCTGGTAGTAGCGTGGAGCCGAGTAATAACGCGGCGCCGGCTGGTAGTACCGTGGTGGTGCGTAATAGCCACGCGGTGCCGAGTAGTAACTTCCGCCGCCGCTGTAATAGACCGGCGCCGGTGAGGTGTAGACCTCGGAACGGTAGTAGCTGGAGCCTCCGTCGGAGTAAGGCACGCAGGCCGAAAGAGTCAAGCCGAGAAACGCAATGAGCAGCAGTCGTCGATACATGGCGGCCTCCTGGACCGCGGATGGGCCACATCAGCGACGCTGACGGGCGGCAGTCATCTGTTGGGGTGACTGACGATTAATCTGACAGCGAAATCGGAATCTGGTGCGACGTTGCAATAACTCGAAACATGTAGCCTTTTTGCTTCATTGCGGTGCGCCACGGCACCACAACAACGCACGAATCCGCTTGAGGTCCGCGCGTTCCTGGCACGCGGTCGCTCTGGGCCGGCGCTTGCGCGTACTTGGCACGGCTCTCGCTTTAACGAACCCTGTGCAGGAGTCATCACAGGTTCGCGGCACCACAATTTGCAATGGCTGACTAGGGTTCCGGCTCGCCTCTGGCGAGTGGCTGGTCCGAGAGTTGGCGACCTCCAGTTGAGGTTACACGGCGGGACAAAAGCCCGGGAGACAAGCCACCGTTCGCGGTGCCGCGTTGCTCCTGTCCGCCCTTGATCAACTGGAGAACCCCCATGCTCAAGCTTCGTCTGTCCTCCCTGCTCCTCGCCGCGCTTGCGGCCTTCGCGAGTCTTCCGTCCCACGCCGCGCCCAAGGACCGTTTCAGCGTCTGCTGGACCATCTATGC
>NZ_JBHFJB010000067.1:22258-28847 GCF_057334555.1 Pseudomonas sp. AGC41 | reverse complement strand
ATGCCGGCTGGATGCCCTGGGAATACGCCGGCAGCCAAGGCATCGTCGACAAGTGGGCGAAGAAGTACGGCATCACCATCGATGTCGTGCAGCTCAACGATTACGTCGAATCCATCAACCAGTACACCGCCGGTCAGTTCGATGGCTGCACCATGACCAACATGGATGCCCTGACCATTCCCGCCGCCGGCGGCGTGGACAGCACCGCACTGATCGTCAGTGATTTCTCCAACGGCAACGACGGTATCGTGCTCAAGGGCGAGGGCAAGAAAGTCGCCGACCTCAAGGGCATGGACGTCAATCTGGTGGAATTGTCGGTGTCCCACTACCTCTTGGCTCGGGCCCTGGATTCGGTCGGCCTCGCCGAGAAAGACCTGAAAGTCGTCAACACCTCCGACGCCGATATTTCTGCCGCCTTCAACACCGACCAGGTCAAGGCCGTCACCACCTGGAACCCGATGCTCTCGGACATCAAGGCCCAGCCGGGTGTCAGCGAAGTATTCAACTCCAGCCAGATTCCCGGCGAAATCATGGACATGATGGTGGTCAACACTCAGACGCTCAAAGACAACCCGGCCCTGGGCAAGGCACTGACCGGCGCCTGGTTCGAAGTGGTGGCGCTGATGAACGCCAGGAACGCAGCCGCCAATGCCGCACTGGAGCACATGGCCAAGGCGTCGGGCACTGACCTCCAAGGTTTCCAGGCGCAACTAAACACTACCAAGCTGTTCGCCACCCCCAAGGAAGCCCTCGCCTTCGCCACCAGCGAACAACTGCCCGCCACCCTGCGCAAGGTCGCCGAGTTCTCGTTCCGCCACGGTCTGCTGGGTGAAGGCGCCAAGGATGCCGACGCGGTGGGCATGGCGTTCACCAATGGCGTGACCCTGGGCGACAAAACCAACCTCAAGCTGCGCTTCGACCCCACCTACGTGCAACTGGCCGCCGACGCCAAGTTGTAGGACCGGAGGACTGGCATGCGCCTGATCAACCGCTACCCGGATCGCCCCAGCCGCTTGTTGCTGGTAATCCTGCCATTTGCGCTGGTGCTGTTTGCCTACTTCACGGGCTCGGCGGAACGGCTGATGGACAACCCCAACGACAAGCTGCTGCCCAGCGCTGTGCAGATGGCCGATGCGGTCAAACGCCTGGCCTTTACCGCCGACGCTCGCAGCGGCGATTACCTGCTCTGGCAGGACACCGCGTCGAGTCTGCGCCGGTTGGCGATCGGCCTGGGCATCAGCGCCCTGGCCGGGCTGTGCCTGGGCATCGCCGCCGGCACGCTGCCGCTGTTCGGTGCGCCGTTGTCGCCGCTGCTCACCGTGGTATCGATGGTGCCGCCACTGGCGATCCTGCCGATCCTGTTCATCGTCTTCGGCCTGGGGGAATTGTCCAAAGTGATGCTGATCGTCATCGGCATCACCCCGTGCCTGGCCCGCGACCTGGAGCAGCGCGCCCGGGAAATTCCGCCTGAGCTGTTGATCAAGGCCCAGACGCTGGGGGCCTCGACCTGGACCCTGATGTTGCGGGTGGTGCTGCCGCAATTGCTGCCGCGCCTGTTGATTTCCCTGCGGCTGATGCTGGGTTCGGCCTGGCTGTTCCTGATCGCTGCCGAAGCCATCGCTTCCACCGATGGCCTGGGCTATCGGATTTTCCTCGTGCGTCGTTACCTGGCGATGGATGTGATCCTGCCCTACGTGGTGTGGATCACCCTGCTCGCCTGGCTGATGGATTGGGGCCTCAAGCGCCTGACCCGCCGAGCATTTCCCTGGTACGAGTGGGCGAAGGCATGAGCTTCATTACCGTGAACAACGTCTGGCAGCAGTATGCCGATCAAGTGGTGCTCGAGCGCTTGAACCTGAGCGTTGCCGAGGGTGAGTTCTGCACCCTGGTGGGTGCCTCGGGTTGCGGCAAGTCGACGTTCCTGCGACTGCTGCTGGGCCAGGAACGCGCCAGTCGCGGTCAGATCCTGCTGGACGGCGAGCCTTTGGCGGGCGAGCCGGATGCCAGCCGTGGAGTGGTGTTCCAGCGTTACTCGGTATTCCCGCACCTGACGGTACTGGACAACGTCGCCCTCGGCCTGGAATTGCCGCGCTCGCCGCTGCTGGGGCGTCTGTTCGGCGGCGCCAAACGCCAGGCCCGCGAAAACGCCGCGCAACTGCTGGACAAAGTCGGCCTCGGCCACGCACTGGACAAATACCCCGCGCAGCTCTCTGGCGGCATGCAGCAACGGCTGGCGATTGCTCAGGCGCTGATCATGAAGCCTCGGGTACTGCTATTGGACGAACCCTTCGGCGCCCTTGACCCCGGCATCCGCAAAGACATGCATGCCCTGCTGCTGGAGCTCTGGCGGGAAACCCGGCTGACGGTGTTCATGGTGACCCATGACCTGTCCGAAGGCTTCAGCCTTGGCACCCGCCTGCTGGTGTTCGACAAAGTTCGCCTCGATCCCCATGCCCCCGGCGCCTATGGCGCACGCATCACCTACGACATCCCACTGAACAGCGACCGCCGCACCGCCCGTGCCGCCGTCGACGCCCTGCCCGCCGAACTGGCCGGCACGTTGCGTATCGCCTGAAAGGAGAAATTCCCATGACCGATTCGACCCAGCTGTTTCCCCCCTTCGCCGAAGAATTGCTGCCCGGTGGCGGCCATCGCTCGTTCGTCCTCAAGCGCGGCCAGCTGCTGCGCCTGACCGATGTGCGTGGCGGTGCCAACGTGAGCCTTACCTTGCTCAATGCCAACGAAAAAACCGAGCGCCTGAACCTGCCGGACAGTCTGAAATGCCAACACACCGCCAAGCTCACCGCCGGTCATTGCCTGTATTCGGACATGGGTCGGGTATTGGCGGCAATCACTACGGACACCTGTGGCTGGAGCGATAGTTTTGGCGGCGTGCTCTGCGCCGAGGAAGTCACTGAAAAGTATGGTCAGGGCCGTTACCAGGAATTGCGCAACGGCTTCTTCCGCAACGGCACCGACAACCTGCTGGTGGAGCTGGGCAAATGGGGGTTGGGTCTGTCCGACCTGCTGATGACCCTCAACCTGTTCAGCCGGGTCGATGTCGACGAGGCCGGCCATTTCCACTTTGTGGAGGGCAACTCCAAGGCCGGCGACTACATCGAGCTGTACGCACCGATGGACACGCTGGTGGTGCTGACCGCGCTGCAACACCCGATGGACCCGAACCCGCTATACGCGCCGCAGCCGCTCAAACTCAGCTGGATGAACGCCAACCCCAGCGTCGCCGAACACTGCCGCCAATCGCGCCCGGAAAACCAGCGCGGCTTCATCAACACCGACCGCCTGTTCGCCTGAGGATCGTCGCCATGTCACTCGCCATCGCCACTGCACACAAGCACCCCGAGACCGCCGTCTACCGCGCCACGATTCCCGCCGGCGAACCCTGGCTGACCGAGGTCAAGGCCGGCCAGACCCTGCGCATCCTCGACCTGGAAGGCAACCAGGCGGTCGATACGTTGTTCTACAGCCTGGCCAACCCCAAGGAACGCTACGACGTGCAACGCACACTGCGCCGGCAGAACAGCGTCTACCTGGGCACCGGCAGCGTGCTGTATTCCAACCTCGGCCGCCCGATGCTGACCATCGTCGCGGACACCTGCGGGCGTCACGACACCCTCGGCGGCGCCTGCGCCCAGGAAAGCAACACCGTGCGCTACGCCCTGGAAAAACGCTACATGCACAGCTGCCGCGACAACTACCTGCGGGCCTGCGCCCACGACGGTCGACTGGGCAAGGGTGACATCGGACCGAACATCAATTTCTTCATGAACGTGCCGGTGACCGCCGACGGCGGCCTGACTTTCGAAGACGGGATCTCGGCGCCGGGCAAATACGTCGACCTGCGGGCCGAGATCGATGTGATCGTGTTGATTTCCAACTGCCCGCAACTGAACAACCCGTGCAACGCCTACAACCCCACCCCTGCGGAGCTGCTGATATGGAACTGAAATTCGTGCGCCTGCGCCGCTGGCTGTTTGCGCTGTGCCAGAGCCGGTCAGGGCAATGCATCAAATAGCGCCCTGCCCCCTGTGGGAGCGAGCCTGCTCGCGAAGGCGTCGGATCAGTCAGCCTTCATGCGACTGATGTACCGTTTTCGCGAGCAGGCTCGCTCCCACAGAGGTTGTGTGGTGTTCGAAGGTATTCGCCCACGGGGACGACCCCGTCGGCCATCGAAAACTGCGGGACGGCCCGCATCCCGATTCAGGCTGACATTGCGGCCTGAGGGGTAAATGCCATGTTCGAAAAAATCCTGATTGCCAACCGTGGCGCCATCGCCTGCCGCATCCTGCGGACCTTGCGCGAGCTGGACGTCAAAGGCGTCGCGGTGTACTCCCAGGCCGACGAAGCCAGCCTGCACATCCTCCAGGCCGACGAAGCCCACTGCCTGGGCGAAGGCGCGGCGGCGGGCACCTACCTGGCGGTGGACAAGCTCCTGACGATCGCCCAGGACAGCGGCGCGACCGCGATCCATCCCGGCTACGGTTTTCTCTCGGAAAACGCCGCTTTCGCCGAAGCCTGCGAGGCCGCCAACATCGCCTTCATCGGCCCGACACCGGAGCAGTTGCGCGTGTTCGGCCTCAAGCACACCGCACGCGCCCTGGCTCGCCAGAACGGCGTGCCCCTGCTCGAAGGCACGGAGCTGCTCGACAGCCTGGATGCCGCGCTACTGGCCGGCGCGCAGGTCGGCTACCCGGTGATGCTGAAAAGCACGGCGGGCGGCGGCGGCATCGGCATGCGCGTATGCCGCAGCGGCGCTGAATTGAGCGAGTCCTTCGAAGCGGTCAAGCGCCTCGGGCAGAACAATTTCAGCGACGCCGGCGTGTTCATCGAGAAGTACATCGAGCGGGCGCGGCATCTCGAGGTTCAGGTGTTCGGCGACGGCCAGGGCCAGGTGATCGCTCTGGGCGTGCGCGACTGCTCGGTGCAGCGGCGCAACCAGAAAGTCATCGAAGAAACCCCCGCGCCCAACCTGCCAGAAGGCATGGCCGAGGAACTCTGCGCAGCAGCGATCAAACTGGCCCAGGCCGTGAACTACCGCAGCGCCGGCACCGTGGAGTTCGTCTATGACAGTGACGCCGGGCGCTTCTACTTTTTGGAAGTGAACACTCGCCTGCAAGTGGAGCACGGCGTTACCGAGCAGGTGTGGGGCGTCGACCTGGTGCGCTGGATGGTGCAACTGGCCGCCGGTGAACTGCCACCCTTGAGCGAGCTGGTCCTGGGCCTGAAAGCCTGCGGCCACGCGATCCAGGCGCGCGTGTATGCCGAGGATCCGGGCCGGGATTTCCAGCCAAGCCCAGGCCTGCTCACCGCCGTGGAATTTCCCCGGGCCGACGGAAAAGGGCTGCGCATCGACACCTGGGTCGAGGCCGGTTGCCAGATCCCGCCCTACTTCGACCCGATGATCGCCAAGGTCATTCGCTGGGCGCCGACCCGCGAGCAGGCACGCCTGGGCCTGCATCAAGCGCTGGACGAAAGCCTGCTCTACGGCGTGGAAACCAACCGTGTCTACCTGCAACAAATTCTGCTCGACGCGCCCTTCGCCAATGGCCAGCCCTGGACCCGCTGCCTGGAGACCCTGGCCTACCGCGCCAACACCGTCGAGGTGCTCAGCCCCGGCACTCAGACCAGCGTCCAGGATTACCCCGGTCGCCTCGGTTATTGGGCGGTGGGCGTGCCGCCGTCGGGGCCGATGGACAGCCGTTCGTTGCGCCTGGGCAATCGCCTGCTGGGCAACGAGCAAGGTGCGGCGGCCTTGGAAGTCACCATGAGCGGGCCGCTGCTGCGCTTCAACTGCGCTGCGCGAGTGGCGGTGACCGGCGCAGAAATCGCCCTGGCGCTGGACGGCGAAACGGTGCCGATGGACACCCCGCTGTCGATCGGTGCAGGGTCCACCCTCGCCATCGGCACGATTACTGGCGCCGGGGCGCGGAGTTATCTGTGTGTGCAAGGCGGCTTGCAGGTACCGGATTACCTCGGTAGCAAAAGCACCTTCACCCTCGGCCAGTTCGGCGGCCACGGCGGGCGAGCACTGTGCACCGGCGACGTGCTGCACCTGGCTGCGTTGGATGAGCACGTCGTGATGCCGTCGATCGAAGAGCCGCCCCTGGTGTTGCCAGCCGTGCGGCAGATCCGTGTGATCTACGGTCCCCATGGCGCGCCGGAATATTTCACCGAGCGCTACATCCAGACGTTCTTCGACACCTCATGGGAAGTGCATTTCAACTCCAGCCGAACCGGCGTGCGCCTGATCGGGCCGAAACCCGAATGGGTCCGCGCCGACGGCGGCGAAGCAGGCCTGCACCCGTCCAATATCCATGACAACCCGTACGCCATCGGCGCGGTGGACTTCACCGGCGACATGCCGGTCATCCTCGGCCCCGACGGCCCGAGCCTGGGGGGCTTCGTCTGCCCGGTGACGGTGATCGAGGCGGACCTGTGGCAATTGGGGCAGCTCAAGGCGGGGGACAAGGTGCGGTTTGTGCCGGTGGACCTGAAGACCGCCCGCTCCCTTGCATTGAAATGGGACCCATGTGGGAGCGAGCCTGCTCGCGAAGGGGCCAGATCAGAC
>NZ_JBHFJB010000067.1:5597-22162 GCF_057334555.1 Pseudomonas sp. AGC41 | reverse complement strand
CCCGCTCCCACAGGGAATTATGTCGCCCGTAGTGTTGGACATCGGCCAGGACGACACCCGCCTGGTCGCGCGGCTGTCCGGCGACACCCACCTGCTGCTTGAAATCGGCGCTCCCGAACTGGACCTGGTGCTGCGTTTTCGCGCCCACGCCTTGATGCAAGCCTTGGAACAAAAGCACCTGCAAGGGGTGATCGACCTGACGCCGGGTATTCGCTCGCTGCAAGTGCATTACCAGCCCGAACAATTAACCCTGGCCGATCTGCTGGCGATCGTCGCCGGCGAATGGGACGCCGTGTGCGCCGCGCAAGACTTGCAGGTGCCGTCGCGCATCGTCCATCTGCCGCTGTCCTGGGACGATCCGGCCTGCCAGCTGGCGATCGAAAAGTACATGACCACCGTGCGCAAGGACGCGCCCTGGTGCCCGAGCAACCTGGAGTTCATCCGACGCATCAACGACCTGCCCAACCTCGACGAAGTACAACGCACGGTGTTCGATGCCAGCTATCTGGTGATGGGCCTCGGCGATGTCTACCTCGGCGCGCCGGTCGCCACGCCGCTGGACCCGCGGCACCGGCTGGTGACCACCAAATACAACCCGGCGCGCACCTGGACCGCGGAAAATTCGGTGGGCATCGGCGGCGCCTATCTGTGCGTGTACGGCATGGAAGGCCCCGGCGGCTATCAGTTCGTCGGCCGCACGTTGCAGATGTGGAATCGTTATCGGGACGTCGCCGCATTTGACGGCAAGCCCTGGCTGCTGCGCTTCTTCGACCAGATCCGCTTCTACCCGGTCAGCGCCGATGAACTGCTGCGCATCCGTCGGGATTTCCCGTTGGGCCGCTTCGACCTGACGATCGAACACAGCCAACTCAACCTCGCTGATTACCAGCAATTCCTGGCCCGGGAAGCGGACAGCATCGACGCGTTCCGCGAGCAGCAACAAGGCGCCTTCCGTGCCGAGCGCGAGCGCTGGATCGCCAGCGGCCAGGCGCATTTCGACAGCGAAGAACCGGCAACCGCGCCGAGCGAAGATTCAGTGCTGGACGAGGGCCAACTGAGCGTCGACAGCCACATCGCCGGCAACCTCTGGCAGGTCCAGGTGGAAGCGGGTGCGCGGGTCGTCGCGGGTGACGTGCTGGTGATTCTGGAGTCCATGAAAATGGAAATCCCGGTGCTTGCGCCGATCGCCGGCGTGGTCCGTGAAGTGCGCGTCCAGCCCGGTTCAGCGGTGCGCGCCGGGCAACGCGTGGTGGTGCTGGAACGTGACTGAACTCAATCAAAGGATTAACGCCATGAACCTCTCTCTGCGCCTGGACAACCTGCGCGACGCCTACCGCAAGGGTGAAACGACACCGCGCCAGCTGCTGTTGGCCCTGCGGGAAAAAGCCGCTGCGCTCAACCCGGACTATCACCTGTTCATCCACCTGCTGTCGCCCGAGGAACTCGAACCTTACCTTTCGGCACTGGAAAACCGCGACCTGGAAAGCCTGCCGTTGTATGGCGTGCCGTTCGCGATCAAGGACAACATCGACCTGGCTGGCATTCCCACCACCGCCGCCTGCCCGGCGTTTGCCTACGTGCCGCAACGTTCGGCGAGCATCGTCGAGCAATTGCTGGCGCTGGGTGCGGTTCCTCTCGGCAAGACCAACCTCGACCAATTCGCCACCGGCCTCAACGGCACCCGCACGCCCTACGGGGCTTGCCGCAACAGCGTGCTGGCCGACTACCCGGCGGGCGGCTCCAGCGCGGGTTCGCCGCTGGCGGTGGCCCTGGGCGTGGCCAGCTTTGCCCTGGGCACCGACACCGCCGGCTCCGGCCGCGTGCCTGCGGCGCTGAACAATCTGGTGGGGTTGAAAGCCACCAAGGGCCTGATCTCCACCGCTGGCGTGGTGCCCGCCTGCCGTACGCTGGACTGCGTGACCACATTCACCGCGACGGCGCGCGAAGCCAGCCAGCTGTTGGCATTGACTGCACGTCTCGACCCGCGCGACGAATACAGCCGCCCCAACCCGCAATGGAACGACGGCGCGGCGTTCGGCGTGCCACGACGCTTTCGCTTCGGCGTGCCCCGCCGGCAAGACCTGGAGTTTTTCGACTGCGACGAAGGCCCACGGCTGTTCGCCGAAGCTATCGAGCGCCTCGAACGCCTGGGCGGCGAAGCCGTCGAGCTGAACTTGTCACCCTTCCTCGAAGCGGCACGCCTGCTCTATGAAGGGCCGTGGGTCGCCGAGCGCTACAGCGTGGCCGGAGAACTGATGGAACGCGAACCCGAAGCGGTATTGCCGGTGATCCGCGCCGTGCTGGCGCAAGCGCCGACAGTCACCGGTGTGGAAACCTTCCGTGCCCAGTACCGTTTGCAGGCGCTCAAGGCCCAATGCGACCGCGCGATGGAAGCGCTTGATTGCGTCCTCACCCCGACCATCGGGCGCCCGGTGACGCTCGCCGAACTCGCCGCCGAACCGCTGCTGCGCAATTCGCAACTGGGTTACTACACCAACTTCATGAACCTGCTGGACTACGCCGCCGTGGCCGTTCCCAGCGCATTCATGGCCAACGGCTTGCCTTGGGGCGTGACGCTGTTCGGCCGCGCCTTCACCGATCAGTACCTGCTGAGCGTGGCCGACGCCTTGCAGCGTCAGCAAGTGCCCGATCTGCCAGTGCCTACCAACCCGGCGCGCCATGATCGGGCACGGTTGGTCGTGTGCGGCGCGCACCTGGATGGGCTGGCGTTGAACTGGCAGCTCAAGCAACGTGGCGCCCGCCTGATCGAGGCGACCCGAAGCTCAGCGGATTATCGCCTCTATGCCCTGGCCGGTGGCCCACCACTGCGCCCTGGCATGCTTCGGGTCAGCGAGGGAGGCGTGGCAATCGAAGTGGAAGTCTGGGAACTGCCAAGCAGCGAGTTGGGCTCGTTCCTCACCGGTATCCCGGCACCGCTGGGGCTGGGCAAGGTGCAACTGGCCGACGGACACTGGGAAAGCGGCTTCATTTGCGAGCCGTATGGTTTGGACGGCGCGCAGGACATCAGTCATCTGGGCGGATGGCGGGCCTATCTAAGTACCCGTCAGTAAACAGCATCCTGTGGCGAGGGGATTTATCCCCGCTGGGCTGCGCGACGTTTCGCTGGACCCCCTCGCCACGATCTTGCAAAGCGGTAAATCCGAATGTCTTTTCTTGCAGGGCCACTAAACTGATTCCATCGGGTCACTCCAAGGGAATCGCCATGTCGCTTCGTTCGCCGTTGTATTCCCAGCGCTCGCCGGTGCTCATCCTGGCCATTTTGCTCGGCGCAGGCTTTCTGGTGACCTCGCTGCTGGGTTACTACGCCGCCAGCACATCGCTGCGGGACAACGTGCTCAAGGCGCTGTACTTCAATCTGCTGATCGGCCTGCTGGTGACGGTGGCTGCGCTCGTGGTGCTGCATCGGTTGATGGTCAGCTACCAGCGGCGGATCGACGCCCAAGCGATTCTTGACGGCCTGACCGAGTTGCCCAATCGGCGGGGCTTCGACCTGCTGGCGGTGCAGGCCCTGCACGAAGCCCAACGCGAGCCCAGGCCACTGAACGCGCTGTTGCTGGAGGTGGACGACTTCAAGCGACTGGACGCCAACCACGGCCACATCGCCAGTGATCAGTTGCTCACTGGTTTCGCTCGCGACCTGACCGATACACTGCGCCATTCAGACATTGTCTGCCGCTGGAGCGCAGATGCTTTCGTCCTGCTGCTCAAAGACACCGATGGACAGAACGCTCTGAAAATCGCCGAGAAAATTCGCCAGCGCATCGAACAACAACGCTACTTTTGCAGCGGCAAGCAATTGCGGATCACCATCAGCATCGGCCTGACCACCCTGCAGGAAAAAGACACCTTGCATAGCCTGCTGTCCCGGGCCGATCATGCGCTGCAACGCGCTCGACAGACCGGAAGCAACCGAACCTGCGTGGAAATGCCTCATTCCAGTTATGAATAAACCCGATCTCTGCCCGGCGTGCGGCGCCACCAACGACTGCAGCCTGGCCAACCCGAAAACCATCGACCGTGCCTGCTGGTGCTACGGCGTGAGCATCGACGCGGCTGTGCTCGAAGCCTTGCCGGCCGAGCTGCGCAACCAATCCTGCCTGTGCCCGCGATGCGCCCAGGTCGATGACCAGTTGCGCGCCAAGCACCAACCGATCGCGTAAGATGCCCGCCCCCAGCCTCCGTGCTCGAACTGCCCATGCGCGTTGACCGTTTCCTCAGTAACCTGCCGCGTTTCAACCGCCAACAGGTCCGCCTGCTGCTGGTGGAACGGCGCGTGCGGATCGACGGCCAGACCGTCAACGATCCACAGGCACAGGTGCGTGAATTCAGCCGCGTCGAAGTCGACGGCGAAGTGTTGCAAGCAGGCCGACCGGCGCGCTACTTCATGCTGCACAAGCCGCCCGGCTGCGTCAGTGCCACCCGCGATCCGCAGCACCGCACCGTCCTCGATCTGCTGGACGAACCGGACAAGGACGACTTGCACATCGCCGGTCGCCTGGACTTCAACACCACCGGGCTGATGCTGATCACCAACGACGGCAGCTGGTCGCGGCGCCTGACCCAGCCGCAGTCCAAACTGCCGAAGGTCTACTACGTCGAGACCGAGCAAACCATTACCGCCGAGTACGCCATCACGTTTGCCCAAGGCCTGTACTTCGCTTTCGAAGACCTCACCACCCAACCGGCGCAATTGACCCAGCTGGGGCCGACATCCGCGCGCTTGAGCATCGTTGAAGGCCGTTATCATCAGGTCAAGCGCATGTTTGGTCACTTCGATAACAAGGTGCTGCGCCTGCACCGTGAAAGCATGGGCCCGCTGCTGCTGGACGCTCATCTCGCGCCGGGCCAATACCGCGCCTTGAGCGCTGAAGAAGTTGGCCTGATCTGAGCCGGATGACCGCTGGGCAGATGTGTCGGACAATTTTCAAAGAGCACTTGCGCAACAGCTGTCCCCCTGCTTGAATCAAACCGTCGGCCGAAATGTGACCGACGAGTCACCCCATACCTCTAAGAAACTTTTTGCCGGCTGGAACCCTCAGGTTCCGCCTCGTTCGCCGGCAAATTGCCCGCCATAACAACACCCGTCGACCGGCTTGCGTGGATCGACATGGGCCTTATCTTCCAGGCGTATGCCTACCTGTCACATTGCCCGTGCAATCTCATTGCGCGCATACCCGCTTGCCAGGAGTCTTATGACATGAGGCCAGAAATCGCTGTGCTGGATATACAGGGTCAGTATCGGGTTTACACGGAGTTCTATCGCGCAGACGCCGCGCAAAAGACCATCATCCTGGTCAACGGCTCGATGGCCACCACCGCGTCGTTTGCACAGACGACCAAAAACCTCTACCCGCAATTCAATGTCGTGCTGTACGACCAGCCCTACGCGGGCAAGTCCAAGGCTCACAACCGCCACGAGAAAATGCTGACGAAGGAAATCGAAGGCCAAATTCTGCTGGAACTGATCGACCACTTCGGCGCCGATCACGTGTTGTCTTTTTCCTGGGGTGGCGCCGCCACGCTGACCGCCTTGGCCCAGCGCCCGCGGCGCATCGAAAAAGCCGTGATCAGCTCATTCTCACCGGTACTCAACGCACCGATGCGCGACTACCTGGAACGTGGCGTGGACTACCTCAGCAGCCTGGACGGCGATCGTGTCGGGCATCTGGTCAACAGCACCATCGGCAAGCACCTGCCGCCGCTGTTCAAGCGCTTTAACTATCGCCACGTCAGCAACCTGGCCGAGCATGAGTACGGGCAGATGCACTTTCACATCAACGACGTGCTCCACAGCGACCAACAGTGCTATGTCAACGCGGCGAAAAAGATCAACGTGCCGGTGCTGTTCCTGAACGGCGAATGGGACGAATACACCGCGGCTACCGACGCCAGGCTCTTCGCCAACCATGTCCAGCACAGCAGCTTCACCACGCTGCAAGCCACCGGGCACTTCCTCGACATGGAACACAAGGCGGCCTGCCGTGACAGCCGCGAGGCGTTGCTGGGTTTCCTCAAGCCGACCCACCACGCCAGCCGACCGCGCTACAGCTATGTGCAGGACTACCATGCAGTGGCCATCTGAAAAAAGTCATCGCGAGCAAGTCTCCGGCAACGGCGCTTGTTCGCGAATGACCGCTCTGGTTTGAGGCTTGTGTAGACGGATGACCTCGCCGTCCGGAAAGAAAAACTTCAAATCCCAGGCCACATCTGGTACAAAGTCAGCCGCTCTGAGCGGGTGTCGTATAATGGCATTACTCCAGCTTCCCAAGCTGATAACGAGGGTTCGATTCCCTTCACCCGCTCCACTGTTTTCAAGGGCTCCAGACGTATCCGTTTGAGCCTTAGCGTGTTTGGTGACAGTTCCGGTGACAGTTTGCGTGCATGCAAGCAGCTGCGGGAGTGAGACCCTGCCGCCGCCCTCCCCCTATAGCCATGCCCGTTTTATGTTGACCCACGGGAAACTGGTATTTTGGTAAGTTTTTTCCTCCCCCCTCTGAAAGCTATGAAATTCAAGACGAGGGCCATGCGGCATTGGGCAAGTGCGCGGATTTTGGACGGAATGAGGGCGGTCATCGTGAAGCTCCTTTTGCTGATTGGAGCTGCCACGGATCGCCGTCAAACGATTGAGCTGGCAGCTGTACGCACTCCAAGGACTCGCAACTGGTCGCATTGAACATGCCGCATCTGGTCGAACTGTTCGCCGCAAATGGCATCCAGACAATGATTAGCAGCGCCGCTGGGCGCCTTTCGGGCAGAGCCCCCCTTCGCTGGTGCCGAACGTCGCTTTGCCCTAAAGTGATTGTCAGATTCTCCCAAAGTGATTGACCCGTCTGTCAAAGGCGAATAACCTTGAGTCAACACACTCGCCACACGTCCTACCCAACGGGTAGGGTCCTGCCCCAAAGCAGGCGTGCAAAAGGCGAGTTTTTTTTGCCTGGAGTTTGACCATGGCCAAGCAGGCTAACGCAGCAAAGCTCCCATTTACGAAAACCGCATTCACCCCCCAGGCGCTGCTCGTCAAGCTGAAGACGCAAGGATTGGTCGTTGACGACGATGACTTTGCCTTGAAATACATCTCGTACGTCGGGCATTTCCGACTGAAGGGTTATTGGTATCAGCTCCAAGACCCCGCCACCAAAAACTTCCTGCCTAACACAACGTTTGAGCATGTCTGCCAGCGTTACGAGTGCGATCGAGAAATTCGCGCCATTATCATGGAGTCCGTGGAAAGGCTGGAGGTCGCCGTTCGGACCGTGATCTGTAACCTGCTGAGCCTCAAGTACTCACCGCACTGGTACCTGAAAATGGAGATATTTGCCCCGAAAGGACGCGCTGGCATCGGGCAAATGTTGTCGAAAATCGAGGGAGAGGTGGAACGGGCCTCGTCCCGGCTTTACATAAAAGCCTACTACGAGAGCTACGACGACCCGTACCCCCCAGTTGGGCCATGAGCGAATGCGTGACATTGGGTACTTGGTCAAAAATTTTCGCAATGCTGAGAGACCCGGTTGACCGCAGAGTCATCTCGTCAAAGTTCGGTATCAAACAGGTGGAAGTGTTCGAAAGCTGGCTACACGCATTAACCGTGCTTCGGAATATGGCCGCACATCACGACCGGTTCATCGACGTTAAACTTGGGGTTTCTCCCACCAACCTAAAGCTCAAAGACATCAAATTCACCGACAACAAGACGGTCTACGCCTCGCTTACGGTGATTCACGTCTTGCTTAGCTCGATAGGATTCAACGGCACCTTCAAAGCAAGGCTCGCTTCAATGGAAGAAAGGTATGGCGCCGCGCACTTCCAGCGCATGGGCTTTCCTGAGCTATGGAAGACTGCCGCCAAAGGCTGGTGATTACGAAGAGTCATCAGTTGAAATAAACGAGCTCGTTCACTTTGATACGTCCCTTCCCACCTACGGTATGTCTAAACGGTACCTCCTTGAAGCGCGGCCGGCGAACACATCCCGGATCTTCGGGTTATCCCATCGATATCACTATCCGGCCTCGCGGTGCGGCCGTCAGAAATGACGAAATCCCTTTCGCGAGGCTTCAGCGACTGAATCTGCTTTTTCCTTGGCATAAATGACAATTCCTGATGACAACGAAGCGCTCACAAAAGGGCTGCTGCGCCGCCCAGCGGGAGCAAGCTCCCCCACCACGGGTTGCATGGTTTCTGGGGAAATTTGTAGGGGAAATCCGAGAATTGCGTAGGGAGTGCGCTTACTTTGATTTTCGAGGGCTTATCGCCTTGTTGCCCAAGTCTTTCGGTGGCTACTCTGTAGACGTCGCTGCAAATCAGCGATCGGGCTTGGAAACCCGTGAGTCATGAACGCATGCCTTTACAAGTGCAGAGGTAGTTTCACGCCTGTAGACTTGTGTTTTTTGGCGGCTATGCGTGGTACGCCTTCGGGCGTGCCGGTTTCCTTGACTCCCGGTTTCCAACCTGCGCATAGCCGCCACCCATTCGCTTGGAACGAAGGTGGCAGCTCCAGACGTCAAGGAGCTAGACAATGCACAGCAACTCGTTTTTCCGTCATCCCTTCACTCAACTTCACTGCCTCTCCGCTAATGGAGGCAGGCCATGAACGAAGACACCACCCTCAAAACAATCGGCTTCACCCCCTTCCACTACTCGGCTGATCGAGCGCTATTCCGTGTCAACGGTGGCGTGCCCATTCAAGTAGCGTTGGAACGGGCGTCGGATCTTTTGCATCTGGCCCACCGGCTTGCCGAAGATGCAGCGTTTGAGAAAAATACCGATCGCTACGCCTGGGCTGCGCATTTTCTGTTGGAAATGAGCAAAGCGGTGATTGATGACGTCGTTAAGGTCATCACACCAAAACCGGCAACCGTTTCGAAAGAAAGAAGCGAGAAAAAATAGGCGTCCCAAGCCAAGGGAGCGAAGCCCAAAAGAAGCCCCTGCGACTAAAAGCGTTGGGGCTTTTCATCATGAATCGGCATTCTAATATCCACCTCACTCTCCCGCCAGATGCCCCAACGGCAACGGCCCCGGAGCCTTCACCGTGTTGATCGCAAAATTGCTGCGAATATCACTCACCCCCGGCAGCTTCAGCAGCTTGCCCGTGACAAATCGGTCATAGGCCCGCAAGTCCGGCACCACCACTTGCAGCAGGAAATCCGACTCGCCTGACACCAGGAATGCCGAGATCACCTCAGGCAGCGCGGTCACCGCCTGACGAAATGCCTCGGCTCGTTCGTCGGTGTGCCGTTCGACCTTGATGCCGACAAAGATCGTCATACCGAGACCCACCTCATCGCGATCCAGGATGGCTTGATAGCCGCGGATCACTCCCGCTTCCTCGAGCATCCGCACGCGGCGCAGGCATGGCGAGGGGGACAGGCCGATTTCTTCGGCCAGTTGTACGTTGCTCAGCCGGCCGTCCCGCTGCAGTGCAGCGAGAATTTTGCGGTCGAAGGCATCAAGTTTCATGTCTGGTACTTTCCAATTGTATAGCTCGATTTCTTGGTAGGTTATGCCAATTTCAAGAGCTTTAGAAGCTGATTACGCAAGCACCTGCCCTGCCCTTCGGCCATAGACTGGCATCTTCAATCCACAGATTGCGGGGGGGTTCAATGACAGAGCTATGGTTGTTCTTCATGGCGTTGACGGTGGCGTATCTGCTGCCTGGGCCGGACATGATCCTGATGCTGCAAACCGGCGCCCGTCAGGGCAAGGCTGCGGCGCTGGCGACGGCGGTAGGCTTGGGGATTGCCCGGGCATGTCATGTCGCGCTGGCGGCAATGGGGCTCTCGGTGTTGTTCAAGACCGCGCCCTGGACCTTTGATGTGGTGCGCCTGGCCGGAGCTGCGTATCTGGCGTGGATCGGGTTTCAGTGTTTGCGAACCACGTTGGTGCCAAGCTTCGAAGGAACTGACGCCGATGTCGGAAAGCGACAGTGGTACCAAGCAATACAGCGCGGCCTGCTGACCAACCTGCTCAATCCCAAGGCGCTGCTGTTTTGCTCAGTGTTGCTGCCGCAGTTCATCGACCCACGGGACGGGCCAGTGTTGGGGCAATTCGCGATGCTCGGTTTGGTGCTGGTCGGCGTCGGCCTGCTGTTCGACAGCGCCTACGCACTGGTGGGCGTCGTGCTCGGGCGCTGGCTTCAGCGATCGCCTTCGGCCCAACGCGTGCAGCAGTGGTTGTTTGGCAGCCTGCTGATTGGTTTTGCGGTACGGCTGACGTTTGTGCAGCAGTCGTAGGTCCTGTGGATATTTCTGCGAATACGCTGAAACCGGGGCTGCTTCGCAGCCCAGCGGGAGCAAGCTCCCTCGCCACGGGTTGCGATCTTCCAAATGTCCTTCTGTCTCACATCTGGAAATAGACCCAATCCGACCCTCCGCCCCCTTGTCCTGCGCCGCTTCTAGACTTCAGACGTAGATCCCACTCGATCCCGATCGTCGCTTGCGGTGGTTATAGTGTTGATCATTCCTTCCCAGTAGGTATAGTACCTACCACACACACCAGGGAGGTGTTGTGAACAGCCGATTCCTGATAGGCCAGATTGTTGCGGATGGTTGGTACCTGGTACGGATCCGAGGCAGTCACCACCATTTCAAGCACCCGACCAAACCGGGACTGGTTACGGTTCCTCATCCCAAGAAGGACCTGCTCAAGAAAACGGCCATCAGTATTTTGCAACAGGCCCTGCTCCAGACGGCCGGTTGCCCAGCTTCCCCGGAGGACGATTGAATGCTTTACCCGATTGCGATTTCCATGGGCGATGAGCACCACGCCTGGGGCGTTGAAGTGCCGGATATCCCTGGTTGTTTTTCCGCAGGCGATGATCTGGACGATGCCATGGCCATGGCGCGCGAGGCCATCGAAGGGCACTTTGAAATTCTTGCCGAAGATGGTTCGCCCATTCCGCCGGCCAATACCGTGACGCTGCACGCGGCCAATCCGAAATATGCCGGGTGCGCGTGGGCATTGGTGGACATCGATGTGACCAGATACCTGGGCAAGGCGCAGAAACTCAACATCACCCTGCCCGGTTACCTGCTGAACCGTATCGATGAATATGTGCTGCACCATCCGGAGGAAAAAAGCCGGTCAGGCTTCCTGGCGTCGGCTGCATTAAAGGTATTGCAGCAAGGACGTTGAGCAATACCTGCCGAAACACAGAACCTGTGGGAGCGAGCCCGCTCGCGAAGGCGGTGGAACAGTCAATTTCCAGGTTGCTGACCCGACGCCTTCGCGAGCAGGCTCGCTCCCACAGTTTTTTACATAGCCCGGCCTGGGCTATGTGATTTATTTGCTCTGCGACTTGGACTCTTGCATCTGCACCGAAGACTTGGTGCCGTCGGTGTTGTCCTTGGTCTCGTTATCCGAATTGTCGAAGCAGCCCTGCAGCGCGAACAGGCAGCAGGCGAGGCAGAAGGTGCGGGTGAGGTTCATGGTGTACTCCGTCGATGAAGGCTTTAAGCAGTGACCATCAGGCAGAGCAAATGGTTGCGCCAGTCTTCGTCCCGGACGATGAACGTCGACGGAGGTTCGGATTGAAATGTAAGTAGAATTTTCGCCGCTTCGTTGCTGTCACACCAGACAGGTGCATCCACTGAGGAAACACGGCAATGACGTTCGCAAAGATTGCTCAAAAACTGGCCCTGTGGGCGGGAAGTCCAAAGACTTTTCTGGGGGCCATCGTGTTGTTGGCGCTCTGGGCTGCCAGCGGACCGTTCTTCGGTTTCAACGACACCTGGCAATTGATCATCAATACCTCGACTACGATCATCACCTTCCTGATGGTGTTCCTGATCCAGAACACGCAAAACCGCGATACCGACATCCTGCACTTGAAAGTCGATGAATTGTTGCGCGCGACCAAGGACGCGCAGAACGCAATGCTCAGTCTCGAGTCGCTGGACCTCAAGCAACTGGAGGCGTTGCGCAAGCGCTACCAGGACATGGGCAAAGACGAGGCCAAGAGCCTTGAGGGTGTAGAAGAAGAAAAGAAAGTCGACCTGAACCAATGCTGAAAGAAGGTGCGCGAGCGTTGTTGCAACGCTCGCGCCCCCTAATGCGGCGCATCAGGGCAACGGATTCCCACCCGTCACGCCAAACACTTCCCCGGTGATATAACTCGATTCCTGCGAGGCCAACAGCACGTACAGCGGTGCACATTCCGCTGGCTGCCCCGGGCGTTTCATCGGAACCTGGGAGCCGAATGTAGGGATCTTCTCCCTGGGCTGTCCGCCGCTGGGCTGCAGCACCGTCCAGATCGGCCCCGGTGCCACGGCGTTGACCCGAATCCCCTTGCTGATTACCTGTCCGGCCAACGCCTTGGTAAACGCCACGATCGCCGCTTTGGTAGTGGCGTAATCGAGCAGCGTCGCGGACGGATCGTAGGATTGGATCGACGCGGTATTGATGATCGTCGCCCCGGCCGGCATCAGCGGCACCGCGGCCTTGCAGATCCAGAACATCGCGTAGATGTTGGTTTTCATGGTGTCGTCGAATTGCGCCGTGGTGATGTCGGTGATGTCCTTTTGCGCTTCCTGCTTACCGGCGACATTGACCAGGATATCCAGGCCATCGAGTTCCTGCTGCGCCATCTTCACCATCTGGACGCAGAACGCTTCGTCCTTGAGATCTCCCGGAATCGCAATGGCCTTGCGGCCTTCAGCCTTGATCAGCTCGATGACTTGCTGCGCGTCGCGTTCTTCGCTGGGCAGATAGTTGATAGCCACATCGGCGCCTTCCCGGGCATAGGCAATGGCGGCCGCGCGACCGATCCCCGAATCGCCGCCCGTGATCAGCGCCTTGCGCCCCTCCAGGCGACCGAAGCCTTGATAGGTTTTTTCGCCGTGATCGGGCTGCGGCTCCATGTCCTGGTCAATGCCGGGGGGTGATTGCGGCTGGTCGGGGAATTCCGGACGAGGGTATTGGGTCAGTGGATTCTGCATCGCGTATTGGTTGGGTTCTCGGCGTGTAGACATCGAGGTTCTCCTTTTCGGCGGGCAAAACAAGCCGGGACGCTGGCGTCCCGGTCCTGAGGTAAAAACAGGTGCGGCAAATCAGCGACTGGCCTGCAGCGCCCTGGCCATCTCAAGATGCGTCTGCAATTTGGGCAGGGTTTCGTCGGCGAACGCCTTGATCTCCGGCACGTTGGTGGTCTGGGCCTGTTGCTGGATCTGCTCGATGGCTTCCTCAGTGGCCTTGACCTGACTGGCGGCATACGCCGCTTCGAACGACTCGCCCTCGGCCACTTGCGGCATCAAGGTCTTGGCCTTGTCCGCAACTTCTTCGCGGGGCGCGACGGGCAAGTCGAGCTTCTTGGCGATTTTCGCCAGGTGTTGGTTGGCGGTGGTGCGGTCGTTGATCACCATGATGGTGTAGTCCTTGACCTCCCTTGATTCCGCCTTCGAATGTGCGGCACGGCTGGCTTCGATGTCAGCCATGCCTTTGGCGGATGCATCGTTGATGAATTCGGCAGGTGACTGGGCCCAGGCACTGCTGGCACCCAGGCCCATCAGCACGACAACACTGGTGGTGCGTAAAAAGGTGGCCATCCGGCTCATGGTCACGCCCTCCTCTGATAGAAAATTGCGCCGGGTTTTCCCGCCGCTGAATCAGAACCACCGTTGAATATTCAGCGAGCCGTGCGATCCGGCTTGCGGCCGATCTCAGCCTTCAGCGGACTTTTATCGACACTCGCAGTGGTGGTTCTCCCACTTTTGCGACCTGCTTCAGACACCTTCGTTCGATCATGAGCAGTGTTTCCCGGATAAATGTTGCTTGACCCGTGCATGGTCGAGCCCTCCATATTGCATGAATGATGGGCATGCCTGCCCGGTATTTCATTTGAAATGAGTCGGCATTCAAGGTTTGGAAAAAGCGCTGGCGCGACGACGAACGGTGACGCGGATTCAGATACCGAAGGCCCGGTGATTGTGGCGCTTGGCTGCGTACATCGCCTCGTCGGCGTGGCGAAACAGGGTGATATCTTCCGTGCCGTGTTCGGGGAAACACGCCACGCCAATGCTCGGTTCGATGCTCAGGCAATGACCGTCCAGCCGCAGCGGCTGGGCCAGCGCGTGACGAATCTGCTCCCGCACCCGGTCGGCGTCTGCCACGCTCTGGATGCTGTGGAGCAGCACCACAAATTCATCGCCACCGATGCGCGCGACGGTGTCGGTGTCACGGATGCAACCCTTGAGTCGGCTGGCCACCGCTTGCAGCAGCATGTCGCCAACGGCATGACCGTAGGTGTCGTTGATCTGCTTGAAGCGATCCAGATCGATGTAGAGCAATGCCATCCGCCCCGATGCAACACGGGCCGTGGTCAACGCGGCCTTGAAGCGGTCACGCAGCAACTCGCGATTGGGCACCTGGGTCAGTTGGTCATACTGGGCCATGTGCTGCAACCGGGTATGCAGTTGCTGGCGCTCGATGGCAATCGCAATCTGCGCGCAAACATACTGCAGCAATTCCTTGTCCTGCTCGGTGTAGCGCTGGTTATCCGCCGCGCTCTTGACGATCAACGCGCCAATCGTGCCGCTCTGCGAATTCAGTGGCACACCCAGCCAGCACGGCGCGTCCGGTTTCGCCACGAGGTCGTGCAGCTCCACGGGCAACGAGCTGGAGCCGGGCGTCAGCAGGATCGGCTGACCGCTGCGTATGACTTCGGCACACAAACGCCCGATGGTCGTACCCGGCAGTTCCGGCTGCCGCTCCCGGTCGTCGACGTGATAGGGAAAGTTGAGTTGCGCGCATTGCTCGTCATACAGCGCCACCGAAAAATTCAGCGCCGGCAGCCACTCGCCGATGATCAGATGGATACGCTTGAACAATGCCAGCAGATCGGCGGCAGCATGGGCAGCCTCGGAAATCGCGTACAACGCGGCCTGCCGGGACTCCGCCTGCTTGCGCTCGGTGATGTCCCGCGCCACGGCGATCCGCAATTGATCAGGCTCGGACCAGCGCGCCGACCAGAGGATATGGACGACCCCACCGTCCTTGCGCAGGTAGCGGTTTTCGAAGTTGAGCTTGGGTTCTCCGTCCATGACCTCGCGCGCGGCTTGAATGGTGCGCTGGCGGTCGGCAGGGTGGACCATGTCGATCATCGAGCGGCCGATCAGCTCCTTCGGCGTGTAGCCGAAGATTCGCTCGCTGGCCGCACTGACAAACACGAAACGCCCCAGGGCGTCGACGGCGCACACGGCATCCATCAGCAGATCAAGGTAACCGGCCAGCGGCGTGGAGTTTCGAATATCCATGGCACAGAAGCCATCCGGAAATGCAGCAATGAACGAACCGGGAAATCGCCAGGCCAGCGCGCGCCCTGAATACCGGTGAGGATAGCCCAGGCGCCCGGTCCGCTGCAGTAAACCGCTCGATCGGAACGCCTGAAAGGTTATCGGCCGGTCACGACGTATCTTGATCTGGCTCGAGACTGGGTCGTGATAAAGTCGCGTCCTGCCTCTGCCACGTTTTGAGATGACTTTCGCAATGACCGATTTCCAGGAATACGACGCCCGGCTCGAAAATTGGGAGACGTTGCGCACCGACACCGCTTTCAGCGGCCTGCTGGTGGGCAATGGCGCGAGCCGCGCCGTGTGGGACGATTTCGGCTATGACTCGTTGTTCGAGAACGCCCGCACCGTCGAGGAAAAACCACTGAGCCCTTCGGAACTGAGCGTCTTCGATGCGCTGCAGACTCGCAGTTTCGAGCAGGTGCTGAGCGCATTGAAAACCACCAGCCGGGTCAACAAGGCCCTGGCCGTCAGCTCCGCCGCCCCGCGTAATCGCTATTACGCGATCAAGGAAGCCTTGATCAACACCGTGCACGCGGTGCATATCCCCTGGCGACTGGTGCAACCCGCGACTCTGGGAAGTCTCAATCAGGAGCTGGGCCGCTACCGCACGGTGTTCACCACCAACTACGATCTGCTCAGCTATTGGGCGATCCAGCATACGCCCGAGACCCTCACCGATCTGTTCCTGGGTGCCGATCACAGCTTCGATCTGAGCCAGACCAGCACGGACAAGCCGCGCCTGTTGTATCTGCACGGCGGCCTGCACCTGGTGCGCAACCAGGACGGCACGGCACGCAAGCTCGCTTCCACCGAAGGCACGCTGTTGGGCAGTTTTGCCATCAACAACACCCTCAAGACCCTCGACGACGTGCCGCTTTTTGTCAGCGAAGGGCCGAGCCAGGACAAGCTCAAGACGATCCGCAGCAGCGATTATCTATCGTTCTGCTACGACCAATTGCTGCACCACGACGACAATCTATGCCTGTTCGGCCACGCCTTGGGCGAGCAGGACAGCCATATCGTCCATGCCCTGCGCCAAGCGGCGCCGAGGACCGTGGCCATCTCGATCTACCCGCGCAGCCAGGCATTCATCCAGCATCAGAAGCGGCATTACGCCAAGCTGTTCGAGGGCCTGGACACGCAACTGCGCTTCTTCGATGCCAAGACCCATCCACTGGGCGATCCGAAGCTGGCGGTGCCGGTGGAGGTTTAGATCAGACGGGGCAGCGCAGAACCGTGGGGGGGGGGGGGGGGGGGGGGGGG
>NZ_JBHFJB010000067.1:4732-5577 GCF_057334555.1 Pseudomonas sp. AGC41 | reverse complement strand
ACTGCGAAGCGGTCGCCATTTACGCGATGGGACCGCTTCGCGCTCCAGCGGGAGCAAGCTCCCTCGCCACAAGAGCTCACTCCATCGGACGAGCGCGGCGCGTAGCCCTGGCTTCTACAAGGTAATGGCCGTGCCCAGCAGCGTCAGGAACCCCGCCAGCCAGTTCGGATGGGCGGGCCACGCCGGTGCGGTGGCCAGGTTGCCTTGGACATGGGCTTCGGTCACTGGAATATCGATGAACGTCCCGCCGGCCAGGCGCACTTCCGGAGCACATGCCGGATAGGCACTGCATTCGCGCCCTTCCAGGATGCCTGCTGCCGCAAGCAATTGCGCACCGTGGCACACCGCGGCGATCGGCTTGCCCGCCAGGTCGAAATCGCGCACCAGTTGCAGGACGCTTTCATTCAGGCGCAGGTACTCCGGCGCACGACCGCCCGGCACCAGCAGTGCGTCATAGTCGCTGACCTGGACGCTGGCGAAATCCTGGTTGAGGGCAAACAGATGTCCAGGCTTCTCGCTGTAGGTCTGGTCGCCTTCGAAATCATGGATCGCGGTGCGCACCGTCTGCCCTGCGGTTTTGTCCGGGCACACCGCGTGCACTGTGTGGCCGATCATCTGCAAGGCCTGGAACGGCACCATCACTTCGTAATCTTCGACGTAATCGCCGACCAGCATGAGGATTTTTTTCGCGGCCATGGCATGGGCTCCTTTGGGATGCGTGGGGGAAACGCATTAAAGGTAGTCCGCAGCAGCGATCTCCCGAGATTAACTGACGGATTGCACCTTCAGGAATCGCGAATGAACCTGTGGGAGCGAGCCTGCTCGCGAATCAGGCAACGCGGTGG
>NZ_JBHFJB010000067.1:0-4690 GCF_057334555.1 Pseudomonas sp. AGC41 | reverse complement strand
CCCCCCCCCACAAGGGTTCCAGGCAAGCACAACTGTCAGGCGAGGTAGCCGTCCGCCCGCAGCAGCGTTTCCAGGCAATGTTCGGTGATGTGATAAAACGCCTTGAGTTCTTCGATCCTGGCAAGAAGTTCGGCAGGGTCCACCGGCTCGGCGCGCTTGACCGCCAGGATCATCTTGTTCTTGTTGGTGTGGTCCAGGGAGATGAACTCGAACACCTTGGTCTCGTAGCCACAGGCTTCGAGGTACAGCGCCCGCAGACTGTCGGTGACCATTTCCGCCTGTTGGCCCAGGTGCAGGCCATATTGCAACATCGGCTTGAGCAGCGCCGGGCTCTGGATCTGCAAGCGGATCTGTTTGTGACAGCACGGTGAACACATGATGATCGAGGCCCCCGAGCGGATGCCCATGTGGATCGCGTAGTCAGTGGCGATATCGCAGGCATGCAGGGCGATCATCACGTCCACTTCACGCGGCGCCACGCTGCGCACATCACCGTGCTGGAACTCCAGGCCCGGGTGTTCAAGCCGCGCGGCCGCTTCGTTGCACAGCTTGACCATGTCCTCGCGCAATTCGACGCCTGTCACCAGCCCCTCGGCCTGCAAGGTGTTGCGCAAGTAATCATGGATGGCGAACGTCAGGTAGCCCTTGCCCGAGCCGAAATCCGCCACCCGCACCGGTTTGTCCAGCGCCAGCGGCGAAGACGTCAACGCGTGGCTGAAGACTTCGATGAACTTGTTGATCTGCTTCCACTTGCGCGACATCGCCGGAATCAGCTCGTGCTTATGGTTGGTCACGCCCAGGTCGGCGAGAAACGGCCGGCTCAGATCGAGGAAGCGGTTTTTCTCCCGGTTGTGCCCCGCGGACGGCACTTCCCGCAGTTGCTGGGGCTTGCTCTTGAACAACGAGCTCTTGCCCTTCTTGCTGTATTCCAGCTGCGCCTCGTCGGTAATTGCCAGCAGATGCGCGTTCTTGAACGAAGCCGGCAACAGCGCGGCGACCGCCTCCACGCCTTCGGCCAGCGGGAAGTTCTTGGTGATGTCGCGCGTCTTGTAGCGGTAGACGAAGGACAGGCACGGCTGATCCTTGACCGTCAGTTGCTTGATGATCAGCCGCTGCAGATCGGCTTCGTCACCGACGTACTTGGCCAGCACCAGCTTGATGAAAGCGTTCTGCCCAAGGCTGGTCTGCAACAGCTCAATGAATTGGGCGTGGTGATCCGGCGCGGGACGGGCGGGAGTAGCGGTGGCGGACATGGAAAAGCGGCCTCGGGGCGGGCGGATCGGGAATGGCGGGTATTTTAGGGGGGATGGGAGGCCAGGGCACGGGGAATTTCCCCAACGGTGCAAAAGCGAGAATCCATCTTCATGGTCAGCCAGGCTTTTGTGGCGAGGGAGCTTGCTCCCGCTCGGCTGCGAAGCAGTCGCCTGATTTCAGGGCTGACTCAACCCTTCAGACCGATGGGGAGCGCTTCGCGCTCCAGCGGGAGCGAGCTCTCATCAAACAAAATCCATCCCCTTGTTCTCCAAAGCTTTTTTAAGCCGCGATCACTCGAACACCCAGCTTTGTAGCCTTACGCTGTAAGGCTCTAAGCTGACGATCACGGCTTTTGGCCTCGTACTCTTCCATATCCTGCGCCACGTAAGGCTGGCCTTTGGTCAGCATGGCGTAGATCAGGCGGGCCAGTTGATGAGCCGTAGCCTTGATGGCGCAGGCCGTATCCATACGAGCCAATCGGGCGCGGTGACTGGCACCGATAAAGCTTTTATCGTTGCGGGCGCTAGAGGCCGCCTGCTTCAACGCTTGTGCCGCCCGGTTAAATACCTTGGGGACATGACCGGGCAAGGGTTTTCCTCCCGATATTCGGGTTGAGGGCGCCAACCCCATCCAAGAGCTGAAATGTTGCTCAGTCGGAAACCGCGACAAATCAGGTCCGACTTCGCTTGCCAGAACCAAGGCGGATTCGATTCCGATAGTGGGAATCGCGGTCAGATCCACGCCCATGATTCTCACAAGTGCCTGGTGCAAGTTGGCTTGTTCATCTGCCGAACGATGCGGGCTGCGCAGTGGCTTGGCGGGTTGCGTGGGCTCATGGTTCAGTACTGGGAGTCGATTGAGTGCCTGGGTGATGGCCTGATCACATTCGGCAATCTGCTTCTCAAGAAAATCATGAGCAGCCACTTCCTGAGCCAAGGCATGCAAATGCTCGACTCGCCAGTTACCGTGCAGACTGCGGGCGATGGTTTGGTAATCGGCCTTGATACGGCCGTCTCGGAAGTTGGCTAAAACTTGAGGGTCACGCTCGCCATCGATGATGGCCTTGATGATTTTCATCCCTGTCACACCAGCGATGTTGCTGATGACATTGGCTAACTGAATGTTCATCTGCGTCAGGGCTTTTTGCATGCGGTTGATGGTCTTGGCTTGATCACGAACCTTCATGGCCCGCTGGCGAACCAGCGAACGCATCGAGCAAATATCATCAGCGGGCCGGAACGCTCCTCTGAGTAAGCCATGGGTCATGAGCTGCCAGATCCATTGGCAATCCAGGACATCGGATTTACGCCCGCTTATCTGGCGTGTAGCACGGGAGTTAACTAGATACACCTCAAAGCCCCTCGAATCGAGAAGCTCGAACAGCGGTATCCAATAGACACCGGTGGCTTCCATCGCCACGACTTTGATTTTCAGCGATTCCAGCCATTCGGCCAGCTTCACCAAATCCTCAGTAAAGGCCGGAAAACAACGAACCGGCTTGTCGCTTTGATCGGGATTGACGCCGACCCAGTGCTCGCGGCTGCCAATATCGATACCGGCACAATGAGGGTGAACGACTTCAAATCGTTTCTGCTGCTTCTTGCGCGCCATGACAATTCCTCGCAGGATTGAACGGCGCGCGGGGCACACGGTGTCGAACGGATTCACTCTCTCATACGTGGTCACAGCTTGCTGTGCCTACAACGACTCCACGCCGATACCGTGCCGGCCACTCTCCCTCGCGGGTGCGCACACACCAGTGATAGCTACGGCCTCTGTCCCCGCGCGCACCCAATATTAAGCCGAACACTTGTTTGCTGCGCGACAGCGCAGCGTCGGCGACGCGGCGGGGACTCCCTCGCCACGGAGAACCTCGAAGGCGTCGTTACCCTCGCCCAAACCGCTCCCGGTACACCGAGGGCGCCAGCCCCACCACGTTGCGAAACGCTACCCGGAAACTTTCCACCGACCGATAGCCACACAGTTGGGCGATGTTGTCGGTGTTGTCTTGCGTGCTTTCCAGCAATTCCCGGGCCCGTGCCAGGCGCTCATGTTGCAGCCAGGCCTTGGGCGACACACCGCAAGCCTGGGTGAAGCGGCGCAAGAAGGTCCGTTCGCTCATGGCGGCGTGACTGGCCAGATCGCGCACTCCCAGCGGCTCGTGGAGACGTTCCCGGGCCCATTGCATGACGCCGGACAAATCGCTGCGCGGCGTGCGGCTGACTGGCGAGGGGATGAACTGCGCCTGGCCACCGGTGCGTTGGGTCGGCATGACCAGTCGACGCGCCACGGCATTGGCGACCTGGGCGCCGAAATCCCGCGCCACCAGGTGCAGGCACGCATCGATGCCGGCCGCGCTGCCAGCCGAGGTGATGATCTGGCCTGAATCGACATAAAGTACATCGGGATCGACTTCGATGGTCGGGTAGCTGTGGGCCAGTTCGTCGGTGTAGCGCCAATGCGTGGTGGCGCCCAAGCCGTCGAGCAGCCCGGTGGCCGCCAGGACAAAAGCCCCCGAGCAGATCGACAACAGACGGGCGCCACGGGCATGGGCTCGTCGCAAGGCCTGGAGCAGGGCATCGGAGGGCGGTTCGCTGCGACTGCGCCAGCCCGGCACGATAATGGTTCGCGCGCTGTCGAGCAGCTCCATGCCGCCATCGGCCAATACCTGGAAGCCGCCCATGGCGCGCATCGGGCCGTCGTCGACAGCGACGATGCGGTGTTCATACCAGGGAAAATCAAACTCGGGCCGTGCCAGCCCGAATATCTCGACGGCAACGCCGAATTCGAACGTGCACAGCCCGTCGTAGGCGAGAATCGCGACGAGGCCAGGGGTAGGCTGCATTTGGCGGAAAATTCCCACAGAGTGTCTTGTACGCCACTGTAGCGGTTGGCGGCGGGTGGATAAAGTCTCTCCAAGCCCTATCCGTCCCTGGAGTAAACCCGATGACCAGCCCTGTTCGCGAAGTGTCTGCCGCGCCGTCCGACATTGCCCTGCAGCATTTCAGCCGGCGTCTGATGTTCGAAACCGATTGTTCCGACGTACGTGCCAGCCAGGACGCCGGTGAGATCGATTTTGTCCTCGTCGATGTGCGCGGGCCGCAGGCCTATGCACGCGGGCACGTGCCCGGGGCGATCAACCTGCCGACCCGCACGCTGACCGCCGAGGCGCTTGCGGCCTATCCCCAGACCACCCTGTTCGTGGTCTATTGCGCGGGGCCGCATTGCAACGGCGCCAACAAGGCCGCGGTGCGCCTGGCGACCCTGGGGTACCCGGTCAAGGAAATGATCGGTGGCGTCATGGGCTGGCTCGACGAAGGTTTTCGCCTGACCGGTTCCGTGGAGCGCGTGGCGGAGCAGGCGGTCAGCTGCGATTGTTGAAGTAGGGTGCGACGCCCGTGTGGCGAGGGGGCGAGCTCCCTTGCCACACGGGCTG
>NZ_JBHFJB010000066.1:40590-43247 GCF_057334555.1 Pseudomonas sp. AGC41 | reverse complement strand
CCCACAGGGGTTGTGTAGATAGACCTACGCCAACACCGCCACCGCTTTGATCTGCGCCCACACCATCTGCCCCGGATGCAGCTGCAACTGATCCCGGGAATATCGGGTAATCCGCGCCAGCAACGGCGTGCCGGCGGCCTCCAGCCGGATCAGTACATGAGCCGCGTTGTCGCCCGCCAGTTCGCTGATGACCGTGACCGGCAGGCGATTGAGAATGCTGGTCTGTGCATCGTTCGCCAGGCTCAGGCTGACATCCCGCGCCTGTACCTTGAAGCGCAACGGTCGGCCTACAGCCATCGGCTGATGGGCGACACGCACCTGGAGCTGGCTGTCGGGCAGCGTCAGGGTGAGTAGCTGGTACTGCGGATCATGGGCGCTGACTTTGCCCTGGATCACCACGCCCGCGTCGTCGCCCTGGGCCAGTGGCAGGTCGAGCCGCGCCAGGGTCTCGGCGATCGGTCCGCTGGCCAGGGCACGCCCGGCATCGAGCAGCACGATGTGATCAGCCAGGCGCGCGACTTCGTCCTGGGAATGGCTGACGTACAGTACCGGGATGTCCAGTTCATCGTGGAGCCGTTGCAGGTAAGGCAGGATTTCGTTTTTGCGCCGCGTATCGAGGGCCGCCAGTGGCTCGTCCATCAGCAGCAGTCGCGGGCTGGTCAACAAGGCGCGGGCGATGCCGACGCGCTGGCGTTCGCCGCCGGAGAGGTTATGGGGGTGCCTGTCGAGGAGGTGACCGATGCCGAGCAGTTCCGTCGCGTGGGTCATGTCCACGCGCCGTTGCGCCGGTGCAACGCGCTTGAGGCCGAACGCCAGATTGTCGCGCACCGACAAGTGATCAAACAGGCTCGCCTCTTGGAAAACGTAGCCCAGCGCGCGCTGATGAGGTGCCACGAATACGCCACGCTCACTGTCTTGCCAGACCTCGCCATTGATCTCGATGAAGCCCTGGGAAGGTCGCTCCAGCCCGGCGATGCAGCGTAGGCAGGTGGTCTTGCCGGAGCCGGATTCGCCGTACAGCGCCGTCACTCCACTGCCAGGCAACTGCACGTTCAGGTCCAGGGAAAAGTCGCCGTGGTCGAGTTGAAATCTTGCCTGGATCATCGCTCAGCTCCAGCCGGCACGGGCTCGGCGGCTGGAGTACAGCGCCAGCAACACCAGGAAGGAAAACACCAGCATCGCCGCCGCCAGCCAATGGGCCTGGGCATATTCGAGGGCTTCGACATGGTCGTAGATCTGCACCGACACCACCCGGGTCTTTTCCGGGATGTTGCCGCCGATCATCAGCACCACGCCGAACTCGCCGACCGTGTGGGCGAAACCGAGAATCGCCGCGGTGATGAAACCCGGTCGGGCCAAGGGCAGGATGACGTGGAAAAAAGTGTCCCACGGGCCCGCTCGCAGCGTGGCGGCGACTTCCAGTGGACGATTGCCGATGGCGGAAAACGCGTTCTGCAACGGCTGGACAACAAACGGCATGGAATAGATCACCGAGCCGATCACCAGCCCGGTAAAGCTGAAGGTGAGGGTGCCCAGGCCGAGAGCCTGGGTGAACTGGCCGATCCAGCCGTTCGGACCCAGCGCCAGCAACAGATAAAAGCCGATCACGGTGGGCGGCAACACCAGCGGCAGGGCCACCGTCGCGCCCACCGGCCCGCGCAGCCAGGATTGGGTGCGTGACAGCCACAGGGCGATGGGCGTGCCGATGAGCAGCAGGATCACCGTGGTCAGCGACGCCAGTTTCAGCGTCAACCAGATGGCCGCGTAGTCGGCGCTGGTCAGCGGCATCAGCGTTGATAACCGAAGGACTGAATGATGGCGGCGGCTCGCGGACCCTTGAGGTATTCCATCAAGGCCTGGGCGGCGGGGTTGTCCCGGCCTTTGTCGAGAATCACCGCGTCCTGTTTGATCGGATCATGCAGCTCGGCCGGGACGATCCATGCCGAACCGCTTGCCAGCTTGCCGTCCTTGTACACCTGGGACAGGGCGACGAAGCCCAGTTCGGCATTGCCGGTGGAGACGAACTGATAGGCCTGGGTGATGTTCTGGCCTTCGACGAGCTTGTTCTTGACCGGCGCGGACAGCCCGAGTTTTTCCAGAACCTGGGTCGCGGCCAGGCCATACGGCGCGGTTTTCGGATTGGCGATGGACAGGTGCTTGAACGCATTGGCGCGCAGGACCTGGCCCTGGTTGTCGACGTAGTTGTCCTTGGCCGACCACAGCGCCAACGTGCCGATCGCATAGGTGAAGCGCGAGCCCTTGACGGTAGCGCCTTCGCTTTCGAGCCTGGCCGGGGTGGTGTCGTCGGCGGCGAGGAAGACTTCGAACGGCGCACCATTCTTGATCTGCGTATAAAACTGCCCGGTCGCGCCATAGGCGGCTATCAGCTTATGGCCGGTGTCTTTTTCGAAATCGGCGGCGATGGTCTGGATCGGCGCAGTGAAGTTGGCGGCGACCGCTACCTGCACCTCGTCGGCTTGGGCGGCACTGACACAAAAGCAGGTAGCCAGCAGCAGCGGGGCGAAAGGGTTCGAGCGCATTGGCAGGGTTCCGTGGGATGGGTTCGCTATATAGCAGAATATATAGCGAATGCCTGGGAAACGGAACGTGCTATTTGTTTGGGTGGCACCGGTGACTGGTCCAGCGCTTTCGTGAGC